>CAYRLP010000227.1:0-5246 GCA_964424935.1 uncultured Bacteroides sp. | reverse complement strand
ATGAAACGAAAATCATGAACACCGTACTTCATAAAGCAGCAACCAGGGGGCACGCCAACCATGGATGGCTCAACTCTTAGCATACTTTCAGTTTTGCAGATTATTACGATCCGGAGCTGGTGCATTTCGGGATGCTCAGGGTGCTCAACGACGACACCGTGGCCCCGGGACAGGGATTCGGAACCCATCCGCACAACAACATGGAAATTATCTCCCTTCCCCTGGAAGGGGATCTGGAACACAGGGACAGCATGGGAAATGTGGCCCTTATCAGGCAGGGTGATCTTCAGGTGATGAGTGCGGGCACCGGCATTACCCACAGCGAGTATAACGCTAACGGGGACCGGGAAGTGAAATTCCTGCAGATCTGGGTATTCCCCGACAGCAAAGGCCTCGAACCCCGTTATGACCAGATTTCCCTTGGCGACATCCGGAAAGAGAACGAATTCTACCAGGTCCTCTCACCCCACAGGGAGGATCAGGGGGTCTGGATCCACCAGCAGGCCTGGTTCCATCTGGGAGAATTCACCAGGGATGTAAAGACCAGTTATTCGCTTAAAATGGAAGGCAACGGAGTCTATGCCTTTGTGCTGCGAGGGGAAGTGGAAATAGAAGAACAGCCCCTGGCATCCCGGGACGGTTTCGGCATCTGGAATATCAACGAAATAGGGATAAAGGCCCATCCGGGAAGCAGCGTGCTGCTCATGGAGGTGCCCATGAATTAAACATGACCATTACCGTTTGGCCAGTATTCTGTCTTCCAGTGTTACCATCCCCCTGAGGCTCCGCCTCCTCCTGATGATCCTCCTCCGCCTGAAAATCCGCCGGAAGAACTGCTGCCACCTGAACTCCAGGAACTGCCGGAACCTCCCGATGAAAAGGTGAAGCCTCCTATGGAAGCTTTTCCTTTGGTACGAAGGTCCGCTTTCGCCTTTTTGAACCAATCCGTTTTCCGGAGGTACAGCTTCGCAGCCGGATACCCGACCAGGTAGATGACAAAGAGAACCATTGCAACCTTCAGGCCCACAACCACGATGGGGAAAGTTGCCCAGAAGGGGATCAGGAACAAATAGAGAAACCATCCGAAGCCGGGGGTTACGATACCAATGATGGTGAACAACCCTATGATACCGAAAATAAATGCTCCCAGAAGGATACGTGCAGTCCAGGGCATGTCAGGGCTTTCGAGTTCTGAAAGACCGGAAAACGAGCCGGAATCATATGTATCATCGGGCACGGTTGTTTCAGGGATTTCCTGTCCCTCCAGAACATTCATCACGGCCACAGCCCCCTCGGTGATTCCGCCGTTATAATCCCCTTCCCTGAAGCGGGGGGCCATCACCCCCCGGATGATGCGGCTGGCCTGAACATCCGTCAACTCAGGCTCCAGGCCGTATCCCACCTCGATTCGCATCCGCCTTTCATCGGGGACCACTACGATCAGGATGCCGTTATCCTTATCCTGCTGTCCCAGTTTCCATTCGTTGAAAACCTTGTTTGCATAATCCTCGATACTCTCTCCCTGTAGAGAAGGGATGGTCAGTACAACGACCTGGTTCGTGGTCCTGTCCTCATGCGCCTTCAGTTTTTCACTCAGTGCCTGCCTCGCCTCATCCGAAAGGATCTGCGCATAATCGTTCACCCGGCCCGTTAAATAGGGGACCTCTGCACAGCTGGCAATCTGGGCCGATGCAAGCATGGCAAGGGCCAATACCAGTGCGGATAACTTTTTCATATGCCGTCCTCCTCTATGATTTCGTTTGTTAGTTCATTTTTATCGGTCCAGCCCGGTTGGGGGGATCCAAGCGCGGTCCGGATCCCATCAAGGCCGGTCTCCAGAGCCTGCCTCAATTCATTTCGCCTGAGGTGCGAAGTCATATCCGCGATAATCGTATTCAGAACCTCCGTGCTCAGCAAGTCCCGGACCCCCTTGTCAGGGAGAATAACCACCTGCCGCTCGAACTGGCTTATCAGAAGCAGGATTCCCCTGCGACCCTCTGTGGCGAAAAGTTCACGGGAGAGGAATAGGGATTCGGCGTATTGCATGGTTTCCGTCTCTTTGCGCTGTGGAGCGAGAAACAGCCTGGCTAATCCCGGAAATAACACCGACAGGAGCACAAAAAGCAGCCCGGTGGAGAGTATCACCCCAACAGTCAGCAGTATCAACACTTCTGTCAGCCAGCCCAGTACAAAAAGATCCAGGCACAGCATCACCAGACTCGCAATGGATGCTCCGAAAGCGAATGCTTTCCACGGTATCTCCGCATAGCTGTCACTGCGTACGATGGAGGCAAGCACGATCTGAGCCTTTGTCTGCTCCTCAGTATCAGCGAGGTGCTTGTCAAGCAAGGTACGGTCGTCATTTGAAAGAATTTGTTTCATAGGAATGAAATTAATAAAGTTAATGGGATTATTGGGTGAGTTCCCGGATGAATGATTCCATGCGTTTGAAATGTGAACCCTGCCAGTAAACCTTCCCGCAGGCGGGACAGAAATAGTATTCTTCATAAAGGTTCAGAATATCGGGTTGAACCAGATGCGAGATTTCCTGTCTGCTTTTTGGAACCAGGCCGGCATTGCAGGTCATGCAGCGCGAAAAGGATTTGAACTGGCTGTAGAGATCAAATTTCCGGACTACCTCCCTGAGCTGTTTGTGTTTCTCCGTTGCACGGATATAGTAACCATGGGTTACCCGCCTGGATTGCAACAGAAGCTTATCCCGGGACAGGATGATGCGATTATCTTTTGCAGCAAGATCGATAATCTCCTCATCCCCGTAATCGTTCCGGTACAGCGTATCAAAGCCCAGCATACGCAGGTATTTAGCCAGCTTTCCCAGGTGGGCGTCAAGAATAAATCGCGAAACCCGGAGTGCGGACGAATGCTTTCCTTTCAGTTCACTGATATCCAGGGTCTCGAAGATGGGGTATACCGACACCACATCATTTTCAAACAGCCGCTGGTCCAGCGACGCAGGTTCACTGTTGACCAGCACCAGGTCCACCTCCGAACAGGGGATCCCCAGTGATTCAATGGCCTCCCCCAGCGAAACCGGGGTTTTCAAAGGGTGGATGAACGGTTTCTGCCTGTGCTCCGGAAGCAAAAAATCATTCAGTTCGGCATAGCACCGGAAAGTGATATTCTTTAGAAGCTTGTTATTATTTGCCTGTTCTGAATACATTAATCAATGACATCTGTGACATCTTATTCCATATAAAATTATGAAAACCCAGAAGACTTTTTCGTAAATTATCTGGCGTAAGATGACTATGCGAATCAATACCCTCATAATCGCAGCCCTGATCATCCTCATGGGCTCCTGCGACCATCCCGGACCACGACATAGCGGATCTGCTTCCGGGTCGGTTCCCCCGGGGAACCGGCTGCTGGATGAATGGCCCCGAGAGGGTCCTCAACTTCTGTGGAAATACGAAGGTTTGGGCAAGGGCTATGGCGGACCTGCGATCTCCGGGGAAGGGATCTTTATCAATGCGGAAGAGGATGGCAACAGCTATACCATCTGCCTGGAACCCGACGGGACCTTCCGTTGGAGGTCCCCCAACGGGCAGGAGTTCATGGGATTTGATTTTTCGGCAAGCTATCCCGGGACAAGATCCAATCCGGCACTAAAGGGAAAGCACGTATATGCCGCATCCGGGACCGGTCATTTGTCCTGTTTTGATACACGCAACGGGGACGTGATCTGGGAAGTGGACCTGATCAGGGACTTTGATGGGAAATTGGGTGATTTCGGTTATTCGGAAACACCAGTGGTGGATGCGACCAAAGTGTATTGTTTCGCAGCCGGGAAGGAACATAACCTGGTCCTTCGCCTATGGCACTCCCATCCTGTTAACCCTGCCGGAAAAGAAGGTCCTGGTTGGCACCTCCAGGAACTATATTCATGTGGTGGACACAAAGGATGGTGCACTGCTTTCTTGTTTCCGGCTCGAATATATTAGTTATGGTAATGAACACTGCAATTCCGTGGTGCACCAAGAAGGTTATATCTATTTTGTGCACTTCAAGGAAGATGGCCAGGGAACCGTCAAACTGCTGCTGTCCGAGGATGGGGAAAACCTGACCGAGGTCTGGCGGAATCCTCAGGTGACCAATGTGTTTGAGGGACTTGTAGTATGTGATAACCGGCTTTACACGACCATGGAAAACAAGAAACTACTGAGTCTGGACACGGAAACCGGCCGGATCAGGCATTCGGTCCGCGCGGAAAGCGGAGGTATCGTCTATGCCGATCACAAACTGATCATTTACGGACACAATGGCAGAGTACAGCTATTCAACCTGATCAATGGAATTCCGGAGCTGTCTTCTGAAATGCGCATCCGCGACGGAAGCGGTCCCCATTTCTCCTTCCCGGTGATTGCGGACGGTGTCATGTATATCCGGCGCGGCGACGCCCTGATGGCTTACGCGATCAGGTGATTCAGATTCAACCAGGAGATACCTTTGTGCGTTATATTTCTATCTTTGATTTATGGGATCCACAACCCTGCATATTAAAAATATGGTCTGCAACCGTTGCATTCGTGCCGTTCAGGAAGAAATAGAGAGCCTGGGATTTACCATCCAAGACATCGAACTGGGTGAGGTTGTGCTAAATGAAGAGATTGAAACCGGAGACCTGGAACAGATCGACAAGATACTGGCTGAAAACGGATTCGAGCTTATAAAGGATAAACGTAGCGAGATAATCAACAGGATCAAAACACTGATTATCGAGTACATTCACTACGATAAGGAAAAACCGGATTCTGTAAACTTTTCAGACTTCCTGTCGGCAAGACTGAACCATGATTATTCCTATCTGAGTCATTTGTTTTCCATGGTCGAAGGAAAGACCATTGAAAAGTACATGATCCTGCAGAAAATAGAAAAAGTGAAGGAACTTCTGGTCTATGATGAGCTCACCCTGAATGAGATTTCGTACAAACTGGGATACAGCAGTGTGGCACATCTTTCCAGGCAATTTAAGAGTGTGACCGGGCTTACTCCGTCCCATTACAAGAAGGTCAGGGAAGAAAAACGCAGGCCCCTGGATCACCTGTAGTCACAAAATCATGCAAACTTTTACAGGAATTGTATAAAACAAAAAAGGATACTCCGGTGTTTCTTTGTATGATGGATTAAAAAAGATGGTTAAGCTGATTAGTCATATGGTCCTCTCGGTACTCCTGTCTGTCACGGCGACAGGTCTGACCATCAATATGCACTTCTGCCAGGGCCAT
>CAYRLP010000226.1:0-5258 GCA_964424935.1 uncultured Bacteroides sp. | reverse complement strand
GATCCCTTCCACGCGGTCGATCCGGTCAATCTTACCTCCCAGCAGTATGCTCAGTTTATTATCACCCGACTCAACCTCAATTGTTCTCGTGTAGTCTTGCTCCGCAGAAACAAATTCAAAAGGGGCAATGGCCAGATCCGTGCGTATGATCTTTTCCAGATACCGGAGCATCACATGAAAAATGATAATGTTTCTTCCTTCAAGTACCTGTCCTTTCCTGCCCTTGAAGTGCTGTTTCATAAATATCCGCCTGAGGACCGTTTCAGGCTGGTCTGAATTCAACAACCCTGTTAGCTCCCCCCTGGTTACCGTCATAGAGTTTCTGGCGGCTATCATACTGTACAGCTCTTTCAGGGTATCATGGACCACGGTTCCGAAACCGGGTGCATCGATCTCCTCCCGGATCTCATCCGGTTCCCCGATGCCGGCGATGTAACGGAGATAAAACTTCAGAGAACAATCAATATAGGTATTAACTGCCGATGGGGACAGATACCGGCCTTCTTCCCCCCCGCCAAGGTACCTTGAAAGCACCTGTTCCACATGGCGTGTATGCGGGATCACCACCGGGGAAATTTCCCGGGCACGTACTTCCAGGCCCGGTCTGATGAATTCCACAGGCCGGTCGTATATCAACTGATAGAGGTAACGGCTCATCTCTCCGGTTCGCATCCCTTCTGAACCGCTGTTATAGAGGAGGTCCACCCGTTCCGCCCTCTGAATAAGACGATAGAAATAGTATGCGTAAATAGCATCCATATCTTCACGTGAAGGCATACCGAATGCCAGCCGCAAGGAATAGGGTATATTGGTATAGGATGAATGAAAAGCCGGCATGATCTCCTCGTTCATGGAAATCAGGATCACATGTTTGAAATCCAGCATCCGGGTTTCCAGTATACCCATCAGTTGCAGCCCTGCCAGAGGTTCCCCCTCAAACGGAATCCTCAGTCCGGTCAGCAGTTTACGAAGCAGGCGTTCAAGCATGGATCCGGTGATCGAAGGTCTCCTGGAAACCAGCCCCTCAAGCTTGTTCAGATGGGTGAGAAGCTGCAGTATAAACTCCCTGTCCAGCGCATCCGGCATTTCTACTCCCTTCCCTGCATGCGCCTCGAGCATATGGCTGAAGATGGCCTTCAGATATTCCAGAAGGCCGCTGGCATCCTCTACACGTCTGAATATGGATCGCTCAAGCTCCCCTGTGAACAGGTTCCTGTCCACCATAATCAGATTATCCTGCAGGATTTTCCGGGTCAGGACTTCGGACAGGTCATCTTTTATTTTCCTGAAATAGGGATGTAACAGGATCGAGACCACATCCTTGTGATAAAAGAGCTCATTTCCTCCGGAGCTTATCCGTATGTTGTGCTGCATTCGGAGCAGGGTATCCACGAAACTATAGACCGGAGTATGTTTCATGGGATACCCCATAGTCACATTCACGTCACGGATTTTGCCGGGCAGGGACATCATCACCGGCACAAGCAGTTCCTCATCGCACAGGATCAGGGCCGTATTGGTGCAATCCTGCCATATATCCGGCTTCTCCTCCGCCAGGATCCGGTGTACGGTTTTAGCCTGCAGTACATCGGTCGGCAGTTCGAAGATCCGGTATTTCTTTTCCTGTGCCAGACCACGGAACTCTTCCAGTTGGACGGATGGTGGGAAATGGGTCATATTCTCTTTCAGGAAACGTCCGGCCTCTTTACCTTCCGGATCGGTATACTGATGGTCAAAATCCCAGAAGAATTCGGCCCCGTGGTTCTGCAACCAGGTGAAGATCCGGGTTTCACATGCGTTCAGTGCATTGAACCCGGCTACGACGGTAGGGCCTTCCCAGTTCCAGTCCAGTTTCCCCAGCCCGATCCGTTCGGCGATCTCCCGATACTGCATACCCTGGTAGCCCTCTCCCCGTTCTGTCAGGATACTTTTCAGCTGCCTGTAAAGATCAGGGAGCAGAAGCCAGTTCCCTATGAATTTTTCCTTTTCAGGAGTATAATCCCCCCTGTGAAAGCTGGTCCAGAATTGCCTGATGAATTCAAGCTGATGCGGTTCCAGCCCGGCCAACGGCTCATCAAGTTCCTTCAGATCCGAGATATTCTGAAACAGCAGGTCCGAATCAACCAGGTACTTATCCAGTTCATCAAAATCCCGCAGCATCATGTCCCCCCACATATAAAACTCATCCATGGGATCAGGTTGTTCCACGTGCTCCTGATAGACCTCATACAGGGTGAAGAAAAGCTCGGTGGGCTCGCTCAGATCCAGCTGGCTGAGATCATCGATGAATTCACTGATTGAATAGATTCGTGGGGCCCATCCTGTCTGACTTACATGCTTTGCCAGGTGTCGCTGGAGAAAGAGGCCTGAACGCCTGTTTGGCAAAATGATTCTGGTGTTCCGGATCGCCTCCGGATCTTTTTCAACCAGATGTATGGCCAGTTTTTCAAGAATGGGCTGCATCATCTCCAGGTTTATATTTTTTTCCCTGCCAGCTGTCATGTTCCTCCAGCATGGCCTCAAAAGCAGTAAGGATCCGGTCGTACCGGATACCCCATCCTTCCCGGATACCCATGCCGGGTGTGACTTCACCCGCGATTCGTTCCACAACGAAATCAGGATTTAGCTGCTCCAGGATCTCCATCATCAGCCTGAGGTATTCCTCCAGTGTAAAGGATTCAAAGTCTTCCGGCTTCTGCCTGTATTCAAGGGCCATTGCAGTTCCTTTGATGACCTGCAACTGATGAAACTTAATGTTGTTTAAGGGCCACCTGGAGAGTTCCCTGGCCGTGGATATAAAATCGTTCCGGGTTTCTCCCGGCAGGCCGATAATCACATGACCTCCTACCCTTATTCCCCGGGATGCGGTTTCTGTCACCGCCCAGAGGCTCTTTTCCACATCATGCCCGCGGTTTACCCGCTTCAGCGTCCGGTTGTAAACGGACTCGATACCATATTCAAGCACCACATAGCAGCGTTCGGATAGCTCCTTGAAGTAGTCCAGGATCTTTGCATCCACCGCATCGGGCCTGGTTCCCACCACAATTCCAAGTATCCCTGGTACGGCCAGGGCCTGCTCGTACAGCTGCCTGAGCTCTTCCAGAGGGGCGTAGGTATTTGTATAAGATTGAAAATAAGCCAGGTAACTAGTGGCCTTCCGGTATCTCTTCCGATGAAAGTCCATGCCCTGTCTGATCTGATCGGAAATGGAACTATCCGGATGATTGTAAGCCGGGCTGAATGCCCTGTTATCGCAAAATGTACATCCCCCTGTTCCACAGGTTCCGTCCCGGTTCGGGCAGGTAAATCCTGCATCAACAGAAATCTTCTGAACACGCTCCCCGAAACGCTTTCTGAAATAGTCGCTGTAAGCGTTCAGCCTTCTCTCCGTTCCCCAGGAATAGTTCATGTCCTAAAGTTTCACCGTTTTATCCAGCATCACGTACCATAAATACCCGTCCACGTGATTATATCCCATCTCTCTGAGCCGCTCCATATAAGTCAGGACCTGATTCCTGTGTGAGGGTCTTTCTATTTCACCGAATTTAAAATCGACCACCGTTATCCGGTCCCCATCCTGAATGACCCGGTCCGGACGAAGCACCATTCCATCCCCGCATATAATGGTCCGCTCGTTGAATACCAGTACAGCTTCATTTTCCGAAAACCAGCTACTGACTAGGGGCGCGTTCAGCTTCTGACGAAGCAGCGGTTCCAGTTCCTCCCGTTCTTTCCAAGGAATCTGTCCCTCTTTCTGCAGATCGTAAAGCACCATCTCCAGGTCGCCCATGCTCCTGATCCTCGAAAAAATAAGGTGCATCATCGTACCGTAGCTGCGCCCGGTCCGGAACATTCCCTCCTCATCCACAAAATAATGATCATCCCTTAACCGCACCCTCAGGGAACGGTTGTCCCGGTTCACGGGGTATGCCCTGAACTGCCAGGGATCCTCCTCCCGGGGAGACATCCTGTAGTCCGGCATATGGCCCAGACACAACACCCCCTCCTTCAGGAAGGAGTCCAGGCGCCCGGTACATGGTTCCTTCTCAGGGGACCGGTCCCACAGGGATTGAAGCAGATCTCCCACAGTTTTCAACTGTCCGGCTTCATGGGGCGGAATCCCTATATACAGCAGGTCCTCGGCTCTCGTAAATGCCACATACAACAGATTCAGCTGATCCATGTATCCCCTCATACGTTCCCGGTAATAGTCAGGTGAAAACATGGTATGGATCAGGCCGGAACTGAATTTTACAGGGATAACGGGAATCCTTTCAAGGGGTGTCCCTTCTGTCTCACACCAGAGGACGTCGGCTTTCCGGTGGTCTGTCGTCAGCTCCCAGTCGCAGAAAGGGACAAGTACAGCCTTAAATTCCAGGCCCTTTGATTTGTGAATGGTAAGGATCCTCAACGCATTGGATTCCTCTGAAATTGCGATCCCTTTCTTTGCGCCATGCTCTTCCCAGTATTCTAGAAAATCCCTGATCCCGACCGGTTCATTACGCTGCAGATCGATCACTACGTCCTGGAATGCCTGAATATAGGGAAGGTCCTCGACCCGGTTTCCCAGAGAAAACAGTTCGATCAGTGACTCTATTAACTCATAAAGGGGTAACTGGCCCAGAACCTCCTTTTGTTCAGAAAAAGCCTCCGGGAAAAATATATCGGGCAATAGGTCCTTTCCGAACAAATTCGCCGGATCCAGGTCTGCCCGCGTCCCCAAAAGATAACAGAGGTACTTGAGCAGGGCATTATTGATTTCATGATCTGGCTGAATCAGGTAACGAAGCAGCGATATCAGGATTGAAACCGAATGGTTATGAACCAGCAGGAGCGATTCATTGGAGATCAGCCTGAACCTGTTTTCCTCACCGGTAAGCCTGGCATGTTCAAGCAAACGGTTCGCCACAGCCACCCCCTCTTTCCTGGTCCGGACCAGGATGGCAGTTTGTCCCGGTTCAATACCCGCTTTCCTGATCTCATCCACCCAGCCGGGAAGCGTTTTCAGCACCTGCTCCTGAAAGGAAAGCTCATTCTCCGGGAACAGGATCCCTTTTACCATTCCTCCCGTCCCCTTCTTCTCCACGGGTATTTTCTGAACCACATCCTCATAGGCCTCCATGAAACGTTTTACCTCCCGCTCTGCCTCCCCGCCGGTGAGTGGGGAACCGGACAATTCCGTCCCGATTTTACCGGCAAGTAAATCTGAAGCAAGCTGGAACACCGTGTTGTTGAACCGGATGATCTGTTCCCTGCTC
>CAYRLP010000225.1:0-5260 GCA_964424935.1 uncultured Bacteroides sp. | reverse complement strand
GTATAGGTGGCCGCTATGAAAGCCGGGACGTAGCCCCTGGTCTCCCGGGGCAGGAAGTAATAGAGATCCCAGAAATTCCGCTTCCCACCCGAGCGCCGGATGGCCTTGTTCACGTTCCCCGGCCCGCAGTTATAGGCAGCAAGCGCCAGGGTCCAGTCCCCGTAGATCCTGTAGAGGTCCACCATGTACCTGGCGGCCGCATGGGTGGCGGAAACGGGATCGCGGCGTTCATCCACCAGGGAATTGATGGTCAGCCCGTAGTGTCTGCCGGTGCTGTACATAAACTGCCAGGCCCCTACGGCTCCTGCCCGGGACACCGCCCTCGGATTCAATGCCGATTCGATAACCGACAGGTATTCGATCTCATAAGGTACCCCGTACAGATCGAAGATCTCCTCAAACCGGGGGAAGTAGTAATCAGATAACCCCAGCATCACCCGGACCTGCTCGCGGCGCTTGCGGGTATAGACATTGATGTAGTTCTTTACGATCCGGTTATAGGTGAGATCCACCACGGAGGGAATCTCCGCCAGGCGCTGAATATATATCGAATCGCTGAAATCCGGCATCAGGGTATCAGCCTCAGCCAGATAATCATCGGTGGCCTCCTCCAGCGACTGGTTTACGTACCACAGGTTCAGCAGGCTGTCCAGGTTGTTGCCGGTCAGCAGTTCCTGTTCCCCCTCCATGGAGAATGAATCCTGTTCCGGAAATTCCATAGTCTCCGGAAGGACTCCGGGAATAGTATCTGTTTCCTGTGACAGGATCGTGCCTGTAAAAAAAAGCAACCCGGAAAGGGTCGCGCCGAAATAGGTTAAAAAAGAGGTCGTTCTTCTCATCTTCCTTTCATTGTAAAACTGCATGTCAATCCGCCGGAAATCCCGGTGTATGGGGTGGGTACCATCAGGGGTTGCAGCGAAGGGGTGATCCCCAGCGAAAGGTTTTCATTCACGTCCCAGGAGTACAGGTTGGCATCCACATAGGCATCCAAAACCTGCAGGCCATACACGAGTATTGCCGCAATATAGCTGAGTTCCATGTTCCTTCTCCAGTACTGGAGCGAGTTCTCGTTCTGAGCCGAGGGATCCTGGAGGTAGATGTAGGTAGCATCCCGGTAGTTGTTCGTGTTGAAGACAATGGCATACCCGGCAGCGCCCAGGGCCGCCCAGACAATCGGTATCTTGTAGTATTTTTCGTTATAGGCCTGTCCCAGTCCAGGAAGGACCAGCGCGTACATCAGGGCCCGGGAGGGAGATTTGGGAGCCTTCACCTCCTGAACCACACTGTCGCTCACCTGAAAATCTTCCTGACTGATCGGCTGGATAGTATCAGGGGCCGCAACCCGGGCCGAGTCCGCATTCTGTATGGCGTATACCGTATCGTGTTCCTGACCGAGAGCAGGAAGTGAGATCCCTAAAAGAAGAAAAAACACTACGGTGTATCTGTTCATTTACCCGGTTTGTCGAGGATGCTGACAATGCGCTGCAGATCCTCGTCCGATTTAAAGGGAATAACGATCCGGCCTATCCCTTTATTGCTACGTTTAAACTCCACGGTGGCCCCGAAATAGTGGGACAGGTGCTCCCTGAGATCTTCGTAATCAGAACGTTCTTCCTGCTGGATTTCCGGGGTTGGTCCCAGATTTCTCGATTTTTTTGCCAGACCCTCCACCTGTCGCACCGACAGATCCTGGGACAGGATCCTGCTGAAAACCTCGACCTGGTATTCCCTGTCCTCGATGCCCAGCAGCGCCCGGGCATGACCCATGGAGATCTTTTTTTCGCGGATGGCTGTCTGGATCTCGGCAGGCAGGTTGAGCAGGCGCAGGTAATTGGCCACGGTGGCCCGTTTCTTTCCAACACGGTCACCCAGTGCCTCCTGGGTCAGGCTGAACTCCTCGATCAGACGCTGATAGGAAATGGCCACTTCGATGGCATCCAGATCCAGCCGCTGGATGTTTTCCACCAGGGCCAGTTCCAGCAGATTTTCATCCCCGGATTCGCGGACATAGGCAGGGATCCGTTTTAACCCTGCTTTCTCAGCTGCCCGGATGCGCCGTTCCCCGCTGATCAGCTGGTAACTGTTATCCCCTGCCCTGCGGACAGTGATGGGCTGGATGATTCCGTGTTCCTCCACCGACTGGACCAGCTCGTTCATCGACTCCTCATCAAAGGAGGTGCGTGGCTGGAATGGATTGACAGAGATATTCTTAATAAGAATCTCACTTACTGCCGAAGGGGAATGCACCAGGCTGCGATCCCGCTGTTCCTCGTTTACATCGATCAATGCGCCCAGTCCCCTTCCCAAAGCGTTCTTTTTTGCCATCAGTTTGTGTCGTTAGTCCATAACCTTTTCTTCCTGTTTCAACAGGGTTTCTTCATTCTTCTGAAGTATCTCTCTGGCCAGGTTCAGGTAGCTGACCGATCCCCGTGACTCCGCATCGTAAAGAACCGCCGGCTTTCCGAAACTGGGGGCTTCACTGAGCTTGATATTCCGCTGAATGATGGTATCAAAAACCATCTGCTGGAAATGCTTCCGTACCTCCTCCACCACCTGGTTGGACAGCCTCAGACGGGCATCGTACATGGTAAGCAGGAATCCTTCGATCTCCAGGTCCGGATTGAGTCCGCGCTGAATGATATTGATGGTATTCAGCAGCTTCCCAAGTCCTTCCAGTGCAAAATACTCGCACTGCACGGGGATGATCACGGAGTCGGCTGCCGCAAGTGCATTGACCGTGATCAATCCAAGAGATGGGGAGCAGTCTATGAGTACATAGTCATACTGGTCACGAACCTGTTCAATCACATTCTTGAGAATAAACTCACGTTCGTTCATATTCAGCATTTCAATCTCGGCGCCCACCAGATCAATATGGGAGGGGACCAGGTCCATGTTCTCAATTTCACTGTTCAGGATAATTTTCTTCGGGTCGGCATCCTCGATAAGACACTCATAAATACTGGTCTTGACTTTCTTTGTATCAAACCCGGACCCGGAAGTGGCATTGGCCTGTGGATCCGCATCCACGATCAGCACCCTCTTTTCCAGTACTGCCAGGCTGGCTCCCAGGTTGATGGCTGAAGTAGTCTTTCCAACGCCCCCCTTCTGATTTGCTATGGCAATAACTTTACCCATCGGCCTTATTCTTTAAATTAGTTGGATTTAAAACGGGCTTCAAATTTACTATTTTCGATTCCCACGCTGATTTCAGCGATTTCGTTATTGTAAACATCAACTTTGCATTTATAAACACCTTTTCAACAGATTTCTTTGATAACTTCTTAATCCCTATCTTTATTACACGATAACGTGCACTATGAACAGATCAAACTGGATAGCCATTGTAAATATGGCAGCAGGAGGCGGAAAAACCAAAAAAGATTGGCCTTACATTGCGCAGCTGCTTGTCCGGGAAGGGATCCCCTTTGAACCTTTTTTTACTGACCGCAGGCTGCATGCCTCCATTATTGCCCGGAACAAGATCCGGGAAGGATACTCAAAAATCATAGTCGTGGGGGGAGACGGTACCATGAATGAGGTGATCAATGGGGTATTTGCACAGAAACGGCTCCTGACCACCGAGGTCATGCTGGGTATGATCTCTGTGGGAACCGGTAACGACTGGGCCCGGACCTTTAATATTCCGTCCGACTACCCGGGAGCCGTGCGAACCATCAAACGGCAGCTTACCTTCATTCAGGATGCCGGACTGGTGAACTACGTGAAGAACGGGAAGGAGTGGAAACGTTATTTCATCAATATTGCGGGGATGGGTTTCGGGGCCAAGGTGGTGGAGCGGACCAACCGGATGAAAGACAAGGGAAAGAGCGGAACCATGCTCTATTTGTATAACATCTTCTTCAGCCTGATGCAGTACCGGTCCAACAAGGCGGTGATTAATCTGGACGGAACCAGTTACGACCGGAATATTTTCTCACTGAACGTGGGGATCGGCAAATACAACGGGGGCGGCATGATCCAGGTTCCGCATGCGGTGGTCGACGATGGCCTCTACAGCATCACCCTGATCCGGAAGATCGGAAAGCTGAATGTGATTGCCAATCTTAAGAAACTCTACAACGGAAACATAGTCAAGCATTCCAAGGTGGAGACCTTTATGGCCAGATCGGTAATGATCGACGGAACGCCAAGGCTGAAGGTGGAGACAGACGGAGAGTCCCTTGGACACGGTCCGGTCCGTTTTGAAATCATCCCGAGAAGCGTACGCGTGATATCCGGTGAGCTATCTGCCTGATTCCACAATCCGGATCTGAAACAGCCTGGGCCAGAATTTTCCGGTGACAAAAAGCCGGTCCCCCTGCTCATCCCAGGCAATTCCGTTGAGCACATCCGTGGAGGGTTTACGGTAGGTGGCCTTGAGGATCCCCTTCAGGTTGATCCTTCCCTCCACCCTTCCCGTTTCCGGGTCGATGATCACAATCTCGTCGGTCATGTAGCGGTTGGCATAGATCTTCCCATTGATATATTCCAGTTCGTTCAGGCTACTTGCGGGCCCCTTGTTGTCGTAAACCTCAATCTCCCGGTTGATGGTAAACAGTTCCGGGTCCAGGAAGTACAGGATGTTGGTCCCATCGCTCATGATCAGTTCCTTCCCGTTGTGGGTCAGACCCCACCCTTCCTTGTTCTGGTAATAGACTTTCTGTATTTCCTCGAAGGTGGATTTATCGTAGATGAATCCCACCTGCGATTTGTAGGTAAGCTGGTAGATGCGCTCTCCCAGCACCGTAATTCCCTCGCCGAAGAAGGATTGATCCAGGTCCCTGATCTTGGTAACCTCGCCCGTTTCCAGGGTGACCCTCCGCAGGGAGGATGTACCGTAATTACCGGTCCCCTCATAAAGCACCCCGTCCGCATACTGCAGCCCCTGGGTGTAGGCTTTCACATCATGGGGGAATTCCCTGACCACCTGGTAGGTATAGTTCACCGGGACTCTATCGGAAAGAAAGGTGACCTGCCTGCTGTGGTTTTCAGTGGATCCCCCGGTAAAGAAGAGACGCAGGCGGAGTCCCGATTTCCCGGTCAGCTGCCCCTGGGTATCCACCGTGAAGGTGAAGGTTCCCGTTTCTGTTTCCATGGAGGAGCCCGGAATGGTCTTTTTCAATGTTCCGCCCAGGTACACCCCTATGGAATCGATTTCCACACTGTCCGGTACAGAAAGCGTCACGGGTATCTCCTCCCCCAGGGGAACAGAGACTGCGGAAGCCGGTTGAAGCAGGCTGGCTATCCGGGATGGTGT
>CAYRLP010000224.1:2065-5268 GCA_964424935.1 uncultured Bacteroides sp. | reverse complement strand
ACTTCCCTTACCTGTTCGGAGGACAGGTCCCAGACAGGAAGAATGCCTACCAGGAATACCCCCCCGTTCCACCTCTGGTTGTATGCTGTAACATACCTGATCCATAGTAGAATGCAAACTGCAAGCAGAATCGCGGGGATTATGAATATGACTTTATTCTTGAAAATAGGGCGATCCCTGTGCCCGGGAAAAAGGCCGAGCCATTCAATGACAAACACCCCGGACAGGGCCAGGAAACTGATCAGGGATGAAGTCTTCAGCAAGCCTCCCAGAAGGAAGAACAGAAACATCAGGTAGAGCTGCCGCGGTTTCCCTCCATGGTAGAACCTGAAAAAGAAATACCAGCCAATAAGGGCAAAGCTAAAGGCGGTTGTATTCATCAGGAAATTGAGCGAGTAATAGGCGAATATTCCTGAGGTAAACAGCAGGCTTACTGAAAAGAGGCTCCAGAAGGAGTCTTTCAGCATGGATTCGAAAATCCTCAGAAGGGCCAGCATGGCAATGGAACTGATCAGGAAATTCACCAGTCTGAAGATCCATTCGTGTTTCCCGAATACCTTCCAGAGCAGAGAAACCAGATAATAGATCAGGGGGAATTCACTGGCCGTTCTTCCCTCATTGTCATTCAGCAGGTTATATATCCCGGGATGCAGAAAATCAGCGTCATCCGAGTAAAAATTTGAGGTCATGGAGAGACAGTCACACTGTCTCCACTGGTGGACCCCCTGAGGCCGGTAGTTGATGATATGATGGTAATCGTAGAAGTACGCGAACAACAGGATGATCCCAAGAAGGATCAACGGAGAAAGTTTTGGGAAGTATATACCTGAACGGTGCGAAAACAGACCGGCAAGAAAGGAGAGCACACGCTTCATCCCGTTGTTATGATCCCCGGAGGATTTCAATTATTGTTCTATGTATCTTTTACCGAACACGTAATTCAGGCTCACATTCCAGTTGAAATCTTTTCCTGCAATCTCCGTAGTGATGGTCTTGTACATCGAACTGGACAGGGAAAGAGGGAAATCCTTTTTTAAGAGCTCCAGATTCCAGGCCACATAATACCCTGAGTCCCCGGCCATATTCAGATAAAAGACCTGGCCATTGAAATGAAAGGCGATGTCTTTTGTGATGGGGATTCCGGCGAACCGGAACCACAGGGCAGGGAAATGCCCTTGCTTCACATAGGCATCACCCATGCCTATGAAATACATATACATGGCTCCCACTGCCACATGCTCCGATAGGCTAAAGCCGGCATTGATTTCAGGCGAGAAAGCCTGCTGGGCTTCAATCAACACCTTTTCTTCGCCATCAATAACCACCGGGGTCTCGAAAAAAGCCACTCCGGGGAAGTGAATACCCAACGAGATCCGTGTTTTGGGTGTATTGACCACTTTATAACTGGTCACAAACATCAGAAACCAGGGTCGTCCGCTCAGCGCGTAGCGGAATTCAGTATTGAAAGCTAGCCTGTTCTTCTCAATGTTTACTCCTGCAAACACGGCTGGTGCATCAAGCGTAAAAGCCGGAACATAGGAGAACCCGTTATTTGTGACACTGAGCATCCCGTTTATGGAAAGACTGTTTTTGACTGTATCCTTTCCCTGTGATATGGGATCCGCAATGGATTGCACGGACCATAAGCAGATAAAAACGATGGGTATTAGTTTTCTCATTTTCAATAATCTGGTATGTGACCTCCGAATAAAATCAGGCCGAAAGATAAGAAACTTACCTATGAATACGATTAAACCCTTTCAGGTTAATGGGAGACTTTATTGTATGGATCTGATGACTTTGGCAGGAACACCCCCTACGACCGTATTGGCAGGAACGTCTGCAGTAACAAGGGCACCTGCAGCCACCACCGAATTTTCGCCGACCGTAACACCGGGCAGGATCGTGGCTACTGCACCGATCCATGCATTTCGTTTGATGCGTACCGGCTTTACGTCCAGCACTTTCCGGTTAGCGGGATCCAGGGGATGGGCTTCTGAAAGAAGGTTAACTTTAGGACCTATAAGCACATCGTCTTCAATGGTAATCCCACCCAGATCCAGGAAGGTGCATCCGTGGTTGATAAAAACATTCCGCCCTATCCGGATAAACCTTCCAAAATTGGTATGGAAGGGGATAAATATGGTTGTACTTTTATCTATTTGGGAACCAATGATCTCACTCAGCCGGTCCCGTATCTGGTCCACATCGGTGGACGTATTGAGATCCGCGGACAGTTTAATGGTGCGGTAAACGGCTTCATGAAGCCTTGAATACTGGGGATCATCAAAGGAGACGGATTCGCCGGCCTGCAAACGTTCAAAAATGTCTCTGATTTCCTTACTCATAATTACTGTGTTTTAAATCGGGGCGTTCTTCTACAAGTTACCATATATTTAATAAATTACTGTGTTGAAATCTCCATATGAATACCCATGAAAAAAGCAACAGTACTCTGGGGTCTTGCATTGATCCTTGGATGTGCAGGATTTATATCCTGTACCCAGAAAATGGACCGTCAGGACCTGGTGGAGCTGATGGACCGGTACCTGGAAGCCCTGGCCAGGAATGATCCATCCGGCATCCCCTTTGCCGGGGATGTAAAATTTGTGGAAAACACCGAGGTCATGCAGATAGGGCAGGGGCTCTGGGAAACCGCAACGGGAGGCACTACTGATTTCCGGATTTTTGTGGCGGATCCGCTGGAAGGCCAGGTTGCCTTCCTGGGAGTCATGGAAGAAAATTCCAAACCCACGATTCTGGGCGCCAGGCTGAAGGTGGTTGATGGCAAGATCACGGAAATCGACCACCTGGTGGTCCATTCAGGAGACCGGCCCCTGCATCCGAACATGTCCCGGGTACGGGCGGACCTGCTGGAGCCGGTAGCGAATGAGGACAGGGTCCCCAGGGAGAAAATGCTGGCGATCGCGAATTCCTATTATGAAGCGATCGTCCAGGACAATGGGGATCTGGCTCCGTTTGCAAATGAATGCCAGCGCAGGGAGAACGGTTCCATTACGGCGAACGATCAGACCCAGACACCGGAAGAGGCAGCCCAGGATGATTTTTCCGTGTTCCGGAAGATGAAATGCGGCGAGCAGCTAAGCACAGGGGTGATGAGCTACATCACCGACATTAACCGCAGGCGCTTTATTGCCGTGGATGAGGAGCTGGGACTGGTATTTGTATTCTCCATATTTGTG
>CAYRLP010000224.1:0-2055 GCA_964424935.1 uncultured Bacteroides sp. | reverse complement strand
GCCGAAGGTAATGCAGATCACCGGCGTGCCAGGGATCACCGAGAGGGAGAATAACTGGGGACCTTTTGACCTTCCGGCGGCCCACATTTTCAAGATCAGGGACAACCAGATTTTTGATATCGAAGCCATAGGTTATATTGCTCCGCACGGCATCCAGAACGGCTGGGAATAGCAGAAGAGGCTCTTCGTAAATTCTACAGCCTGAAGGTATAGGTGTATTTCAGCAGGATGGCACGGCTGTAGTAGGGCGGGGACTCAGGGAACGCATCATCGTCCACCAGAAAGCCGCGGTTCTCATTGTAAACCAGGTAGAAATCGTTTCCTTCCCTGGGATTATACCGGATCCTGAAATTCCCGACAAAAACCTCGCTTGCATTGTTCACCTGGATCAGGGCGCTTACCGATAACTTGGTACTGTACATGTAAAGGATGTTCAGCCGGCCTACGTGGCTCATCATGCTTTGATCCCGGTCAGGGAAGTGGATCACATTAAAAATGTACGCACCCGACAGATTCAGGCTGGACGACAGGTTCAGCCTGGGGGTTGCCTGCACCGATACGACATTCCCGTCGTAAAATCCCCCGGCTTCCATCCGGATCATGGCGCTGACCGGTTTGGTCTGGGGCGTGAAGATCCGGGCTTCCATAGCGCTGAAACTGTATTCACCTGCCGGAACCATGGCATCATCAGAAAGAAAAAAATCTCCTTCCACTCCCTCCTTCATGAATTTATACTCCACATTGAAACCAAGTCCTTTTTTAGTCGTGAAAAACGCTCCGGGGGAGATCTCCTGGGATTCCAGCTGTCCGTCCGTAATTCGGCTGGACCTACGAGCCTGAAGCATGGCCCTGTAGGAGAAGAATTTGGAATCCTCGCCCGGGATCCATCCATACTGGAACCGGGTATTGAAGCCCTGGAGGCCATTCCTTCTCAGGAATCCCATTTCCGGGTTCATCTGTTCTCCGATGTAGGTATATCCCAGGTTATAGGCAAATCCCTCGTCCGAGCGTCGTTCCCAGTTGATCCCGGCAAATGTTGGATCGCCGGAAAAGACATTGTTCTCCGCGCCCGTTTCAAAGGTTTGGGCCATACGTACGTCCAGATAATCATCCCCGAACAGACGGAAAATACCATCCAGTCCGTAAGCCACGTTGTAGCTGCCGTCCGTGCCGATTCTGGAGGTCATGATCCCACCCACATAGGAGTTGGGATTGATCACCTGCCTCCGAAGCCTTGCCACCCCGAAATTTTCTGAAGGGGTCATGTTGTGGCTTTGCGTTTGCATGTCCAGGATCCCCACATCCCATTTATTGATCCGCCCCGTCATCCGGGCCCCTCCGTAGATCCGGACCTGCTCGCCGTCCACGATCCCGATCCTCCGGCTGTAGAACAGGTTGTCAGACCGTCCTCCCAGGCTGAAATTGAAGATGCCCGAGCGTTCCTGGAAGAAGAGTCTTTTTTCGGGAAAGAAAAGGGAGTATCGGGTCAGGTTCACCTGCTCGTCATCTGCCTCCACCTGTGCAAAATCCGTATTGGCGGTCACATCGAGGGTCAGGTTGCTGGTCAGGCTGTATTTCACGTCCAATCCAGCCTCAAATTTGGGCGTTTCATCCTTCTGGTAGGCAGACTCCGTATCATTGAGCTCATACTGGCTGCTGTACCCGCCCAATGCATACGGCGTGATATAGACCGGCTTATGGGGTTCAATATCCTCCAGTTGAATGGTCTGGGCCAGGGAAGGTTTCATATAGGCGGAAAAGCCGTATTTGGGATCAACAGGCGGATAGGTATCCATTTCGTTCAGGTAGCTTATCCGGCGGTTCAGGATCATCCCCATCTGGATCTTTCCGTTCACGGTCTGAAAACGAAGACTTGAAAAAGGAATCCGCATTTCCACGTACCATCCCTGATCATCCCTGGTGGTTTCCACATCCCAGAAGGTGTTCCAGCTCCGGTTGATGGATCCCCGTCCGGGTCCGCCGCCACCGCCTTCTGCATCATTGGATACGGTATAATCGATTCTTGCCCCCGTTGGCATGGTGAAAAAGGCCAGG
>CAYRLP010000223.1:0-5270 GCA_964424935.1 uncultured Bacteroides sp. | reverse complement strand
TACCTGCTGTTTTGTGAGCATCCCCATGTGTACACCCTGGGTAAGAGCGGGGATGAGCATAACCTTTTAATTAACAAGGATTTTCTGAATAAGATCGAAGCTACTTACTACCGGACCAACCGGGGGGGCGATATTACCTATCATGGTCCCGGTCAGATTGTAGGCTACCCCATCCTGGACCTGGGGATACTGGGCATCGGACTCAAGGATTATATCAACCTGCTGGAAGAGTCTATTATTGAATTACTGGGCAGGTACAGGGTAAAAGCCACCCGGATGGAGGGAGCCACGGGGGTCTGGCTGGATTCAGACCATCCGGTAAAAGTAAGGAAGATCTGTGCCATCGGGGTCCGCTCGAGCCGGTATGTAACCATGCATGGCTTCGCGTTGAATGTAAACACCAACCTGGACTATTTCAGCTACATCAACCCCTGCGGTTTTGATACAAAGGGAGTGACTTCCATGGAGAAAGAGCTGGGCGGCCCGCAGCCTTTTGAACAGATCAAAATCCGTCTCAGGGAGATTCTGTTGGAGCGTCTCCATGCTCCAGGGACCCGAGCAACCACATAGCTTCCTCCCTGCTGGTCCCGCACACCTCCTCATCCGCTTTGAATTGCCCGCATACCCTGGGCCTTTCCGGGTGGCCATAGATCAGGCAGCGGTAGTCCGCTGAAAGATGTATACAACGTACCCCGGCAGGTTTTCCATCCGGCATTCCGGGTATGGGGGAGGAGATGGAAGGGGCAATACAGCAGGCACCGCATTGTTCACGACACTTCATAGGACCGTCTTCTGAAGCCAAGTTAATAAACCTGTCAGATTGTGCCCTATTTTCCCTTTTTCCGGGGATAATAATCAGGTGAGTAGTTTTTCAGCTTCTCCCTCCGGAGCTTGACTTTTTCATCGTTTTCATAGAAGAGGGTCTCATCGTGCTGACTCATGTCCAGACCCACATCTTCGTAGAGACTGGGAACACGCATGGGAACGATCTTATTGGTAACCCAGTAGAGCAGGAGGGAACCCCCGAAGGCAAAAACAGCCACAATGACCATGGCCAGCAGGTGGAACAGGAAGGTCCTGGTTTCCCCGTGGATCAGGCCCACTCCCTCGGCGAAAACACCCGTCATAAACATGCCTACCATTCCCCCGATACCATGTGCAGGAAACACATCCAGGGTGTCGTCGATTCCTCTCCGGGAAAAGTAATAGATCATCAGGTTACTGGCGATGGCTGCGAAGCCCCCGATAAACAGGCTGGATCCCACCGACACAAATCCGGCTGCAGGCGTGATGGCCACCAGTCCCACCACTGCTCCTACACATGCGCCCAGGGCAGATGGTTTCCTTCCCCGGACCCCGTCAAAGAAAATATAGACAAGCATGGCGGAGGCGGAGGCCGTATTGGTGTTCAGCAGGGCTTTCACGGTGACATCCGAGGCTTCCAGTGCCGATCCGGCATTGAAACCGAACCATCCGAACCAGAGCAGTCCCGTACCCAGAAGCACAAATGGAATATTGGCCGCATAAGAGGGCCGGGCATAATCGCGTCGCGGACCAAAGAAGAATGCTCCAGCCAGCGCAGCCATACCTGCCGACATATGCACCACGGTTCCTCCTGCAAAATCCAGGACCCCCCAGTTCCGCAGGAACCCGTTTGGGTGCCAGGTCCAGTGAGCCAGGGGACAATAGATGAAGATCATGAACAACACCATAAAGATCATCAGGGCCGTAAATCGCACCCTGCCTGCAAAAGAGCCGGTGAAGAGAGCCGGGGTAATAATGGCAAATTTCAACTGGAACAGGGCGAACAGGGACAGCGGGATAGTGGCTGCAAACTGGGGATCCGGTGCACCACCCACCCCTTTGAACATAAAGTAAGTGGCCGGGTTTCCGAAAAAGCCGTATCCTTCCGCACCCACACTTTCCCCGAAAGCAAGGCTGAATCCGAATACCACCCAGAGGATACTAATCAGTCCCATGGCTATAAAACTCTGCAGGATGGTTGAGATGACATTCTTGGGTTTTACCATTCCTCCGTAAAAAAAGCCGAGTCCCGGTGTCATCAGGAAAACCAGTGCAGTTGCAGCAAGCATCCAGGCAACATCTCCCGGATTGATCCCGCTGGTATCTCCGGTGTTAAAACTGTAAGGAAAAAGGCTTCCGAACAGGGCGATGATGCCAAAGGCAAGAAGGGCAAACAGCCACTGTTTTTTCATGAAACGAATTTTGGTCATAATCTGTAAATATAGGATGTTCTTATACCGTACCCCTTCATTGTTGGGGGGTAAGGAAATCATCGATTTTCTTGGCAACTTTCCGTCCCGAAGCGATGGCATTCACAACAAGGCTGGCACCGCTTACCGAATCACCGGTGGCAAAGACCTTATCCACATTGGTAGCCATTGCCTGATCCACGGAGATGTTCTTCCGTCCATCCAGACCTATTTCCAGTTCTGTCAGGAGTCCCTCGTGCACCGGGTGCAGGAAGCCCATTGCCAGCAGGATCAGGTCGGCATCAATCTTCTCTTTGGTTCCAGGAACGGGCTTCATTTTGAAGCTTCCATTCACCAGTTCCCAGTTTACTTCCTGAACCTCTGCATGGGTCACCCGCTGTTGCATACCCAGGAACCTGAGGGTATTCAGGCTCCATCTCCGGTTACATCCCTCTTCGTGTGAGGTGGAGGTTTTCAGAGTCTTGGCAAAATAGGGCCAGGGATTATTCCCATTCCTTTTCTCAGGCGGTTTGGGCAGAATCTCTATCTGGGTGACACTTTTTGCCCCCTGGCGGATGGCTGTCCCCACGCAGTCGGAACCTGTGTCCCCGCCTCCGATCACCAGCACCTGCCGGCCTTCGGCCGTGATCCGGTTATCGTAGGCCACATAGGCCCCGTCGTTTACCTTGTTTTGCTGGGTCAGAAAGTCCATGGCAAAGTGAATGCCGTCAAATTCCCTGCCCGGAATATCCATATCCCTTGGATGCATGGCGCCAATTGCCAGGCAGATGGCATCATATTTGGCCAGAAGTTCTTTTCCTGTTATGTCTTTTCCGACCTCCGTTCCGGTTTTTATTTCAATGCCCTCTGCCATCAATATCTTTAGTCTGCGGTCGATGGTATGCTTGTTTAGCTTGAAATCGGGGATCCCGTACCGCAGCAGTCCGCCCACTTTTTTCTCTTTTTCAAAGAGCGTGACGCTGTGACCGGCCTTGTTCAGCTGGTCCGCTGCGGCCATTCCTGCCGGTCCGCTTCCGATAACAGCCACTTTCTTTCCACTTCTGGCCTTGGGTGGAACGGGTTTGATGTATCCTTCCAGGAAGGCTTTTTCCACAATGGCAGCCTCATTCTCCCGGATAGTAACCGGATCTTCCCCGATATTCAGTACACAGGAGTGTTCACAGGGTGCCGGACAGATCCTTCCAGTGAATTCAGGAAAATTATTGGTGTAATGCAACCGTTCACTGGCCCCTTTCCAGTCGCCTTTGTAAAGCAGATCATTCCATTCAGGAATCAGATTGTCCACCGGGCATCCCCAGTGACAGAAGGGAATTCCGCAATCCATGCACCGGCTGGCCTGAAGCTGGCGGTCTTCCGAATTCAGCACCTGTTCCACCTCGGAATAATCGTCCTTGCGTTCAAGGATTGGCCGGTTTCCGGCCGGTTTCCGCTTTATTTTTATAAAGCCTTTGGGATCTGCCATAATTATTTTATTTAAAGACCACCAATCATTTCAACATCCTGCTCGATATCCGCCATTTTCTTCCGGGTCTCTTCCAGTGCCAGCTCCATGAGCACCTTTTTATATTCATAGGGGATCACCTTGATAAAGCGATCCAGATAGGTATCCATATTGGAAAGAATTCTCTCGGCCACCTTGCTGCCGGTGTATTCATAGTGCCTGGCGATCAGGTCCGAAAGCTCCTTTTTATCATTCAGGTCTTCCACCAGGGAAAGCTCCACCATCCCCATATTGCAGTAATAGTCGAAATCACCCTCCTCATCCAGTACATAGGCGATTCCCCCGCTCATACCGGCTGCAAAGTTCTTCCCTGTTTTCCCCAGAACCACTACACGTCCCCCGGTCATGTATTCACAGCAATGATCACCCACACCTTCAATCACAGCCGTTGCTCCGCTGTTGCGCACCGCAAACCGTTCTCCGGCAACTCCCGAAATATAGATTTCCCCCCGGGTTGCCCCGTACAATACGGTATTTCCAATTATAATATTCTGATCCGATTCAAAGGTGGATCCTTCCGGCGGAACCACGATAATCCGACCACCGGCCAAACCTTTCCCCAGGTAGTCATTGGTATCCCCCTCCAGGTAAAACTCAATACCAGGCATCAGGAACGCTCCGAAGCTCTGACCGGCCGATCCGGCAAAACGGACTTTTATGGTTCCATCCGGAAGTCCTTCACCCCCGTGTCGCTTGGCTATGGCACCCGACAGCATGGCCCCCGTAGTACGGTCCGTATTCCGTATGGACCGGTGAATGGTGATAGGTTCCTGAGTATCCAGGGCAGGTAATGCCTGTTCCAGCAGGTCATGATCGAGCACCTTGTCAATTTTGTGTACCTGCTGCTCGGTGTGGTGCAGGGAAACTTTTTTGGCTGCAGGCAGGAATGCCGTCAGATCACTTAAATCCAGGTTTTTGGTTTTCCAGTGGCTTACCGAATCATCCTTTTCCAGGAGATCGCTCCGGCCCACCAATTCTTCAAAGGTCCGGAATCCCAGCTCAGCCATGTGCTCGCGCACCTCCTGCGCCACAAAGCGGAAGTAGTTCTCCACAAAGTCTGCTTTTCCCCGAAAACGGGCCCGGAGTTCAGGATCCTGCGTAGCCACACCAACGGGACAGGTATTCAGGTGGCACTTGCGCATCATGACACAACCCAGGACCACCAGGGCACTGGTAGCAAAACCGAATTCCTCTGCCCCCAGAAGGGCAGCGATGATCACGTCCCTGCCGGTTTTCATCTGGCCATCGGCCTGGAGCACCACTTTGCGCCGAAGGTTATTCATTACAAGTGTTTGCTGGGTTTCGGCCAGTCCGATCTCAAGGGGCAGACCGGCATGTTTGATGGAAGAGGTGGGACTGGCACCCGTACCTCCTTCGGCACCACTGATGGTGATCAGGTCTGCGGAAGCCTTGGCTACCCCCGCGGCGATGGTACCCACCCCTGTTTCTGAGACCAGTTTCACTGATATTTTTGCTTCCGGATTCACGTTCTTAAGATCAAAGATCAGCTGGGCCAGGTCTTCGATGGATTAGAT
>CAYRLP010000222.1:0-5277 GCA_964424935.1 uncultured Bacteroides sp. | reverse complement strand
CACCCAGACTGAATCCAACCGTATATGCATCTGATAGATACATCTCCAGGGGATGATCCAGGCTGGAGCCGATTTTTGGCGGAGGCCCCGGTGATACCGGTGAAATAATAAGGGCCACTTCCTCGAAATCCCTGTTGAAGGCGCTGGTGATCTGACTTCTCAGGGCCCTTGCTTTCAGGTATATCTCTTCCGCATGTCCGTGGGACAGTACCTGGTTTCCACCGACGATTCTTCGTTGGGTCTCCTCCGTAAAGTTAACGGACCTGGTGAGTGCATACCCCTCCTTCAGGGTATCGGCAGTCATTCGTTCCCCGTAATTCATTCCGTCGAGCCGCGCCAGGTTGGAGGCGGTTTCAGCCATGGCCAATATGTAATACGTAGAGACCAGGACATCCGTGTTGAAAAAATCCATTTGCTTGACTCGCAACCCTTGTTGTTTCAAGCGAATGATAAATTCCAGAAAATTCTTTCTAATTCCCGGATCCAGGTGCTCGTTCTCAATGAAACTTTTATAATACCCCAGCTTTAATCCTTTTTCAGGAAACTTTTCAGTGAATATATTTTTCGGTATGGAAGAGGACACGTAGGTGGTCTGATCATGGTTGTCCCGACCACTCATGGTGTTTAAAAGAATCCGGATATCCTCCAGGCTTTTTGAAATGGGGCCCACACAGTCCGTGGAGGATGCGTAGGCCATCAGTCCGTACCTTGAGATCCTTCCGTAGGTGGGTTTTAATCCGAATACCCTGTTGTACCCTGCAGGTTGCCGAATCGATCCCCCGGTATCGCCCCCAATGGAAAACACCGTATAATCCTTGGCCACATTCACAGCGCTTCCCCCGCTTGATCCGCCCGGAACAAGATCTTCGTTCAGGGCGTTCAGGACCGGCCCGAAAGCACTGTTTTCATTGCTGCTGCCATGACCAAAACTGTCACAATTCTCCTTAACCACCGGGATGGCTCCTGCATCCATCAATTTCTGAACGGCGGTGGCTGTATACGGGGCGACATAACCTTTCAGAAAGTCCGAACTGGCGGAAGCATGGCAGCCCTGCAGCATATACACATCTTTTAATCCGAAGGGAATTCCTTCCAATGGTCCGATCTTTTCGCCGGCGCTCAGCTTCCGGTCCACCCGGGCTGCATGTTCCAATGCCGATTCAGCAAGAAGATAGTTGGCCGTATTATTCGGACTCTCCTCCAGTTCCCTGATTTTCTGCTTCACCAGTCCGGTACAGGTAATACTGCCGCTTTTCAGGCGCTTGTGTATTTTTCCAATCTCTGATTCCATCGGTCAATCCTCAATCACTTTTGGCACCACCAGAAAACCATCCTTCTCTTTGGGAAAATTGGTCCGGATAAACTCTTTTTCTGCATCCGAACAGTCCTTCACCTCATCACTTCTCAAACTCTCAGCCTTCACAATATGCTCCATGACTGGTTGTTGCGTGTCTGTCCCGCTGTCATCCGGAACTGCCTTTTTAATCACGTTGAACAGTTCCGTTACTGCTTCGGAAGACCTGGCCCCTTTAATGCTAGCCAGAAGATCCAGCGGCATTATCTTCTCCATCTGTTTCGGATTATAATATTTATCCCAGCAAAAGTAATAAATTGATATCGAATACCAATAAATATCACGAATTTAATAGCGTGAGAATATATTTGACCCTTAAATGAAAGTAGCTCTATATCTGGGCCATTTCGGTGCGCTATAAAGCCAATAATTACATATCGCGAATGGAATTTCGCGTAAAGATTTAAATTGCAATTATTTAGAAAACAGCCCGGGAGGACTGCCCCATTGGTACTATTTTTTCAGCAAGTCTCTGATCTCTGTCAGCAGGACCTCTTCTTTAGAAGGAACCGAGGGAGCAGCAGGAGCTTCCTCTTCCTTCTTCTTCATATTGTCCTTTAATTTATTATATCCTTTCACTACCATGAATATGGCCAGTGCAACGATCAGGAACGTGATAATGGTATTGATGAACAGTCCGTAGCTGATGGCCACTTCGGGGATTTCCACATCGCCGTTTATGGTAGCCTCCTGCAAGATTATCTTAAGAGAGGAAAAATCCACATTTCCAAGAAGCAGGCCGATAGGCGGCATGATGATGTGATCTACAAGGGATTTGACAATGGCACCGAAATAAACAGCCATAATAAGTCCAACGGCCATCTCCACTACATTTCCTTTGCTGATAAATTGCTTGAATTCTTTGATCATGGTTTAAGGGTTTAGTTTGACATAAAAAGGTTCTATTTCAGTTGAACGACTCCGGAGGATGCCAGTTTTTCCTTTTCAGCTGCAGGGATTTCCCAGTTGTTGTCAAAAAAGCCTTTGCTGATAACGTTGTCGGGTGTATCCTTGAAAAGGATGAAGTCCGGGAATGCATTCAATGAGCTGCCCCGTCCGGCAAGCATACCGATTCCCCCCTGCTGTCCTTCTGTGGATGCCGGCGGAGTCCACCAGGGCAGCCCGGAATTGATCAGTACATAGCGGCCGTTCATCGGGTAGATATATACGAGCCCGTACCCTTCCGCATCTTCATTCAGCTGCATGGGCAGGCGGTCAGCATATTTCTTGATCCAGCTGTTTGTCTCCGCAGTTCCGAAAAGCACCATACTGGAGGTTTCAAGATCACTCTGCCTTACGCTGTTATCCGCAAGAGACCGGGGAAAGATCATCACCCGTCCCGCAAATCCTCGGTCAAAGGCCCAGTCCGATGCATGTACTGCAATGGCCTGCCTGGCCTGCAGTTCTTCGCGGGACGGATCTCCCTGCGTGCCATATACATAAATGTGATTGCCGCGCAATGCATCAGCCAGCGGACCTTCCATGCCTTGCTGCTTGGAGTATAGTCCAGGTGTAAATTTCCTGGTTTTCCAGGTACCGTTCTCCAAAGAGAAGGAGATCGCATCGGGTGATTTTACACTGAAGGATTTTCCGTCAAGGCTTACACTGACTTTTGATTTTGCATCAAACAGCGGATGTCCCTCCAGGTTCAGGGTGAAGGCCAGGAGATTGGAGGTGGTGATATCCACTTTGTTATTGCCTGTGAATTTGGCATCTATGGAGGTTTCCACCCCGGGAGTCAGGTTATCGAATGTTACCCAGTAGGCTTTGTTATATTTAAATGCGGTGGTGGTAAAACGTACCTCCTCGGGAAACAGGTTGCGCTCAAACTGGGAGAACCACTCGAAGATAAAACCATTCTTGTATGCATATTCCCAGCTGTTGTGTGCAATCCCCGGATAGATAATATACTCCACATTCACATTGTTTTCCTCGAATCTTGCTTTCCACTGGTCCGCCGTGGCCATCAGTCCGTCCCGGTCCCCGACAAACAGGTGCACCGGAAGGTTCAATGCATTTCCGGCCAGGGCATTGGTTTCCTGGGGTGGGGCAGGGCAAACGGGTGCAATAGCCGCCCACAGATCGGGACGCGTCAGCCCGACCCAAAGGGTGCCACCGCCTCCCATGGACAGGCCGGTCAGGTACATGCGGTTCTCGTCTATGGAAAACTTGCTCTTAATGTCCGCCAGCATATCATATATATCCTGTTCCGGAATTCCCTGGTAGCCGGCTGTGCCCCTTGCAAAAGGAGCGGCGGCGATATAATCCACAGGCTTGAGTACGGGATAGAAGCGTGTCACTTCCAGGTCGGTCTCCGGGGGAACGAAGCCTGGCGTCCCAAAATCGGGTCCCTGCTTGTTTCCTTCACCGAAGACACGCCGCAATCCCAGGCGGTGATTGGAAAAGGCACCGTGAAGAAATACCACCAGCGGGTATTCTTTGGTTTCATCGAAATTCTCGGGAATGTAAATCGCATAGGGTTGGTTACTCTCGTCCACCGAGGAGAAAAAGGTCATATCCTGTGGCCCCGGCTTGTATTTTTGTGCATTAAGCGTACCCGTATTCAAAGCTAGAATAAGGGCGAGTACAGAAAACAGTATTGTATTGATTCTTTTCATGATATGGTTATTATGTAATTGCAAAGTATTTCTGGTTACGGATGTGCGGGTCCTACGGGTTGTTCCGCCACAGGTTGGGCAGGAATTTGTAGTACAGAAGATGTCTCCACGTGACAAAATCATGTGCTCCGTCGCTGCCAATGTAGTATTCGTGTTTTATGTTCCGTGCTTCCAACTCTTTGTGCAGCTGGGCCTGCCTGGAAGTGGGGGAGGTTTCATGGGTCCCGGCTCCCACGAACAGGTAGTCGATCTTGTCATTCAGGTCAGGATCATCCAGGACCCCGGGCATCAGGTCGAATGATTCGGCCGCACTCAGGATCCCGATGGAACCGAATACATCCAGATTATTCATCCCGATGATCTGTGCATGCCTTCCTCCCATGGACAGGCCGGAGATGGCACGGTTATGCTTATCTGCTTTTACACTGTAACTGGATTCAACCAGCGGAATCACCTCTCCAAGCATTTCATCATTGAACCGGGAGAAACTTTTGGCCGTATGGTCAGGGTCCATCCGGTGGACCATCTGGTTATTGGGCATGGCAATGATCATGGGAAGTGCCTTCCCTTCAGCGATCAGGTTGTCTTCAATGAAATTCACCCTTCCGAACAGGCTCCAGGTAGAGGCAACCTCTCCGGAGCCGCCCACCAGGTAAAGGACCGGGTATTTTTGGGCTGGATCATACCCCGGCGGGGTGTACACATACATTTCCCGTTCCCCCCCGGTTACCCCGGAATGATAGATGTGACGGGTGACCGTGCCATGGGGAACTTCCCGGGCATCGTACCACGCCGGACCATCGCCATGAACGACCAGTATACTGAATCCGGGCTGATTGGCAAAACCCGTGAATGTATTGGACGGATCGACCACGTTCACTCCGTCAATGGTCATATAGTAGTAATAGATCTCAGGTTTCATGGGACCGACCGTCAGGCTCCACACCCCATCTTCCCCTTTGGTAAAGGGGATGGGTTTATTGCTTTGCAGGCCCAGGAGAATGGACCCGGTCAGCATGATCTCGTTTGCCCGGGGAGCGTTCACCCGGAAGGTTACCATATGGTCATCGCTTACCTCGGGTGAAATGGCACGGGCCATAAAAGGGGTCAGGCCCTCATTGTTTCGCTGAGGTGCCCAATCCAGGTTCACATGCGCCTGCTGCGCGTTCAATGCCAATATTCCCGGAAGGAAGCAGAAAATCAGGAATAGTTTTTTCATTATGCTGTTCAGGTTAAATTAGTTCAGGACAATTTCTTTTTTCAGCTTGATTTCCCCGGCCGAAGCCCCTACCAGTATTTCGATCC
>CAYRLP010000221.1:0-5329 GCA_964424935.1 uncultured Bacteroides sp. | reverse complement strand
CTACGCAGACGAACAGGGAGATGAGGATGTGGACTGGGAGACTTACAAGCCCGCGAAGACCGGTAAGACCAAAACGATCCTGGGATACTCCTGTGACGAATACCTGGTGGAGGATGAGAACACTGAAGTACACATGTGGGTTTCAGAAAAACTGGGAAAGGAGATTCATAAGGAGTGGATGAAAAACCAGCAGACCTTCGGAGCCATGTTTATGTATGCCTGGGGATTGAACGGTATGGTCCTGGAATATGATGCGATTGAAAAGAACGGGGAGAAAAGCGTGATGCTGGTGAAGGATATTGATATGAACCGCTCCCATTCGGTCAATACAAATGATTATGCGATCATGTCCCTGAGACAGAAAACCAAAGAGGAGAAGGAGGAGGAGTAATGGATTTCCGGTCGCTGCTGACCGACCTTCCTTCAGGGATGGAAAGAGATCTCCTCGTCGGGGAGATCATGAATTCGGATGAACATGTCGAAACCCTGCTAAGGCTGGCCCTTCATGACAAAGACCCTATTGCATGGAGGGCCTGCTGGTTGCTGGACTGCAGCGATGAAAAAAAGCCCGGCCTGGCGAGAAAGCACCTGACCCGGATCATACAGTCCCTGGAAGGACTACAGTCCAAAGGAACCCTGCGCTCCATGCTGCGGCTGCTGACCCGCTACCAGATCCCCGAGGAGGAGCAGGGACTCCTGATCGATCTCTGTTTCCGTTACCTGGTCTCCGAACTGTATCCGGTGGCCGTCAAGGCGCACGCCATGCAGATCATTTACAACCATGTGTTGATCTACCCCGAACTGAAGAATGAACTGATCACCGTGATCGAGGATCAGGCCGCCAACAACAGCGTTGGTTTCAGAGCCCGCGGAAATATCCTTATCAAACAAATGGAAAAATTGTAATTTGGCGGAGCATACTGCCGGATCCGTTCCGGGGAACGGGACCGCAAAGAACCTGCGTTTGGAGATCCACTTCATCCTATACAAACCGGCTGTCCCGGGGAACATCGGGGCTGCTGCCCGGGCCCTGAAGACCATGGGGTTCAGTCACATGCGTCTGATTGATCCCTGCGATCACCTGGATGAGGAGGCCCTGATGCTGGCCCATGGTTCCCACGATATTCTTCGGTCAGCCCTGATTTTCGATCAGTTTGAAGAGGCAGTGAAGGATCTGGACCTGCTGATCAGCACTACCTCCAAAGAGCGGTCGGCCAAGCATGACTATCACTCCAGCCGGAAGATCCGTGAACTTCTGGAAGAAAAATCGGATAAGCTGCAGCAGGTCGGGATCCTGTTCGGTACTGAGGAGAGCGGGTTGCCCAATGAACTGGTCCGGCAATCGGATCTGGCCATGAGCATTCCCATGGCGGGTCCCTACCCCTCCCTGAACCTGGCCCAGTCGGTCATGATTACCGCCTACGAACTCTCCCCCCTGAATCCGCTGAATATGCCGGGGACAGCCCTTTCCAAATCAGGCGAGGGATGGGGAACCCTGAAAAACCTGACAGCCCGCCTTCTGAAGGATCTGGACATCCCGGAAGGAAGTCCCCTCCATCACCGTATCATGGAGCGGATAGCCCTGCTCTCGGCCGAGGACATCCCCCTGGTCCTGTCCGTGCTTTCACGCATTTTGAAAATCTAGATCCCATGAAATCCCTGCATATCCTGATTGTCTACAACGGTAAGATCCCCACTCCCAAATACGGGGGGACCAGCAGGGATATCTGGTACCTGGGAAAGGAGCTGGCCGGGATGGGTCACCGCATCACCTTCCTGGTTGCCCCGGGATCCCGCTGTGATTTTGCCGGCGTGCTCCCTTTTGATCCCGGAGTACCCCTGTCCGGACAGATCCCCGGGGATGTTGACCTGGTCCACTCCCATATTCCCCTGTGGGAACCCCTGCCAAAACCTTACCTGATCACCCTGCACGGCAACTCCAGCGATACACGGGAATTCGACATCAATACCACCTTTATCTCCCGGAACCATGCGGCCCGGTTCGGAAGCGAGGTTTTCGTATACAATGGACTGGGACTGGAGGAATATGGCAAACCCGACCTGGACGCAAAACGCAGCTACGTGCATTTCCTGGGCAAAGCGGCCTGGCGGGTCAAGAACCTGAAAGGGTGCATCCGAATCGCCAGGGATGCCGGACTTCCTCTGCGGGTGCTGGGGGGACACCGGGTCAACCTGAAAATGGGCATGCGGGTCACCCTGGATCCCCGGGTCCGTTTTGAAGGCATGGTGGGAGGCGAGAGGAAAAACCTCCTGATAAACGGGTCAAAGGCCCTCCTCTTCCCGGTCCGCTGGAACGAGCCCATGGGCCTGGCCGTGGTGGAGAGCCTCTACTTTGGCTGTCCCGTCTTCGGAACCCCCTACGGGGCCCTTCCGGAGCTGGTTACCCCCGAATTCGGTAAGCTCAGCAACAAGAAGTCGGAACTGGTGGAAGCCCTGAGTCAAGTGGATTCATACGACCGGAAGAAGTGCCATGAATATGTCTGCGACAACTTCGCATCCATCCATATGGCCCGGAATTTTCTCCCCCTGTATGAAAAAGTGCTGAACGGACAGCCCCTCAACCCAAAACCGCCCCGGCTGGTCCAGCCCGATCCGCCCAGGTTCCTGCCCTGGTATGACTGAATTCCGCCACATGCAAAGCGGGTGCCGGCTTTCACCGGATTAAAGTGAAAAGCCCAGCTGGTCCAGGAGAATGGTTCCCTTTTTCTCCGCATCAAATACAAAACAGACGGAACGGATTGCTCCGGGTGAAACGGGCTCATTCAGGCTGTTTTTGAACCGGTCCAGCGGGAGATAGCAGTACTGCAGGATCACCTCGGACTCAGGATCTTCAGTAAATATCTTTGATTTAAAGACTTGCGGCTTAATGGCTGGCTGCAGTACCTGAAAATCACCCAGCTTCACCCGGTATTCAAAACCCGACGTATCGGTCAGCACAATAGTGAAATCGACCGGTACTTCATCCTCCTCTTCTTTTTTCTTCTCATCTTTCCGGTGCTTAACATTCTTTTCTCCAATGGTATCTGCCTGTGTAAGAGTGTTCGTCAGGCTGGTGTTTTCTTCCTCGTTCTCCGAAACAGTTTCATCAACTTCCTCCCGGTCGCCCGGATCGATCTGAGCATCCGCCGCCAGGAAGGTAAGGGCCGTGCATTCCTCCAGCTGACCGGTCATAGCTGTATCGAGAAACACCATGTAGTGGCCGGGGATCGAGTCCTTTTCATTGTTCCAGCCCAGAAAAACCGCATTTTTGCGGTAGTCCCCCCATTTCTTCGGGATCCTTCCCTCCTTCCACAGGGCCAGTCCGGATGCGGTGATGGAATCAATCCCGGAGGTACCGGTGCTCAGATCCAGGTCCTCCTCATAATCGCAAAGCACCCAGGCCGTCGACTCACGAAACTGGTTCAGCTGTACCAGGTCGGGCAGCCACTGGCGCCCGTAACGGTAATCCCTGAAAAGGGGGATATACCCGCTCCCCGGGTAACAGCTTTCCAACACGAAAGCGGTCAGGTAGACCAGTGCCACCTGCTCCTGTTGTTCCACGGGGATGATGGCTTTTCGATTCAGGATCATGCTCCGGGGATATCCGTTGTCAAAGATGCCCCAGCTGCGATTGAACTGTCCGTGGTTGGCTCCGTGCAGGTAGAGTCCGGCTGCAAAATGGTAGGTGGAATCGCTGAACCGGACCCTTAGCATCTGCCGCAGGCCGTCAAAACTTCGCATATCCCCGTCCATGGACCCGTGGATGGTAAAATAGTTCACATTTTCCACGGGTGTGGCGATCCCCGCGGGCCAGTACTGTCCGTCCACCGGGGCGATGGCACCAATCCCCCTTATTCCGAAATTAAAATGGAATTCCTCTTTTGCATTGTCCGGATAAGAAGGGAGCCGGTTGAAACAGGAAGCTACACTGACCGCCTCCCCTCCACGGGAGTGGCCAATCAGCACCACCCGGTCCAGGTCCACTTTCCCATAAAAGCTCATGGTATCACAACCGTTCCATTCCCTCCACTGTTCCAGGTGTTTCAGCAACAGCCATCCCCTGCAGTCGTTTTCCGTCTTCAGGCCCTTACTGAAATCGGACCAGGCCCCGTTCAGGAAATTTTCATCGATGGAAACAGCGATGATTCCATGGGATGCAAAATGTCTCCCCAGGTATGCATAGCCCGGATCGGAATAATCCCGGTCCAGGTGGTTTCCATGCACCATCAGTACCAGCGGGAACGGGCCCTCTCCCACCGGAAACCAGACCCGGCCGTTCAGGGCAAGGGAGTCCGGACCCATCCGCCAGTAGCGGGTCCTGAGTTTTCCTGAAAATTTTTCCCATCCATCCAGGAAATTGCTTCCATCCACCGGCTGGGTGACTAACCCGACCCCTGATCCGAACTCCTTTCTCGGCTTATCCTTCCCCCAGCCATAGAGTAATGAATCAATGGCATAGGGTCCCGGTTGTGCCGGATCGCCCACCTCCAGCTGAGCCGGCAGGTTGGGCACCTCCATGGACCAGGCCTTCACCTCCCCCGCCGCTTTCCCTGGGAACAATAAAAAAACCGCTCCAAAAATAAAAAGAGCGGCCCCAAGCGATAAAAACAGAAGCGTCAGCACCCGGTTCACCCGGAGCAGACTGGACCATCTCCCTTTGCTCAGGTTGTAGATCCCGGCTCCGAGGAAGGAGCCCGACAGAATCATAATAAGGGCCATCAGGATCATCACTTTCCCCGGCAGTCCGAACAGGAAACCCACAAAAAAAATGGCGCCGTAAAAGATCCAGCTTTGTTTCTCAGGAAGGAGATTCAGTATTTTAATTCCCAGACGCACACCCACTCCGGCCAGAAGCGTGAGTCCAGGGAAAAAAATAAGTGCCGCCAGGAATAATCCCTCATGCAGCACACCAATGAAACTGAACGCCATACCAACCATGAACAGGCCCATGAGGATCAGGATGGAACGGGCAGCCCACTTCCAGTGTCCCTGAGTAAGAACCAGCACTCCGAGTATCTTTTTACGGGTTTTCGCAAGCTGATACCTGCACCGGCCCAGCAGATTGTTCAGAAGGAAGCGAAACTTGGTCATGGGTTTTAATTTCAAGTTAGTAATTTTGATCCAGATGGATCAAACCGGCCAAAAATATTTGCAAACCCTGATCTCCGAAGGAGAACACCAGCAGCTGGATTTCAAATTCGAGATCAATGATGCGCGAAAGATCGCCAGAACCCTTTCTGCGTTTTCCAATACGGACGGGGGACGCCTTCTGATCGGGGTCAAGGATAACGGACGCATCAGCGGGGTGCGGTCGGATGAGGAATACTAC
>CAYRLP010000220.1:0-5380 GCA_964424935.1 uncultured Bacteroides sp. | reverse complement strand
CTGCGCCATGTGTATCTATTTGACTGGGTGGGAACCTTCAGCAGCGGGATATTCGGAGGAATCCCGGGAGCTGAATTTGATGCGGAGGAAGAAATCCCCGGATTGCTTTCAGATTCCCAGCGCTTCAATGAAAGCCTGGAGCTTTTCTATGTGTCGGTGGGCGAACAGGATCCCAGATATGCATATACAGAAGCAGTTGTGAATACCTTCAGGGAGCATGGTCTCCAGGTAGTGTATAAAACCGAACCGGGAGTGCACGAATGGAAGGTGTGGCGACTCTCCCTGGCCGATTTTCTGCCCAGACTGTTCAGGTAAATTCAGACTGAAAAAGAATGATGTTTATCTATGTATATTAACTACAGCACGAATTATGAAACTCACTCGAAAGGACTTTTTAAGAACGGCTGCCGGTGCAGCCACTGCTGCAGCTATTCCGTCAAGCGGAGTACTGGCAGCTGAAAAGCATTCCGGAGCTTCAACCCAATCTGTTAGCAGTCACGCTCCCGCTCCGGAATTTAAGGGCAAACCCAAGCGTGGGATTTCCATTTACAGTTATACGGGAGAATACGGAGTATCCATGACGATGGAGGATTGCTTCGCGGATATGTATGATATGGAAGCCGAAGGCATTGAGATCCTGGCAAACGGTCACATTCCCGGTTATCCGAATCCATCGCAAGAATGGGTCCAGTGGTGGCACGCTACCCTGAACAAATACAACATTGTCCCCGGTGAATACGGACACTGGATCGACTCCAGACGTCAGCCGGGCCGCCTCCTGACCACCCAGGAGTCCTACGACATGGTTGTTCGCGACCTCAAGCTAGCCAACAAGCTGGGATTCAAGGTCGCACGCACCAAATTGGGTGTGATCGATGAGATTCTCACGCCGGTGGAAAACTGGCAGGAATTCATTAAAATGGCCCTGCCCGTGGCAGAGGAGTATGATGTGAGAATGTGCCCGGAGATTCATCAGCCTACCGCCCTGAAATCCAAAATGGTGGACGATTACATTAATTTCATTGAAAAGACGGGAACGAAATACTTCGGGATCAATATAGACTTCGGGGTATTCTCTTCAAAACGGATGAACATTCCGGGCGTGGTCGATGAACCCAGTCAGCCCGAGGATATGATCCCGCTTTTGCCCTATACCTATGCCTGTCATGCCAAATTTACTAATATGTCCGAGGATCTGATAGAAACCGATCATCCTTATGAGCAGATCATCCCTATCCTTCTTGATCAAAAATGGGAAGGCTATCTGCTAAGTGAATACGAAGGCCCGAATAGGGATGTTCCGGGATATGCTTCGGACCAGCTTCGCAAGCAACACGTCATGATGAAACGTTTGTTGGGAGAAATCTGATTTGCAATTAAATGACTATAAAACCATGCTAGAATTTCCAAATATACAATCAAGAGGATTCCGGAACCTGAAAGATGGCGATACAATCATCGGATTCCAGGTACCCGTGAGACTAACCTACTACAGGGGTGTATGGCTCCCCCAGCTGCGGCCTGCCACCATATCGGTGGATGGTGAAACATTTGAAGGAGACCAGATTACCTGGATCATTGACGGTAAAAGCTATAAGCAGGACGATCTGCCCAATTACCCGGATGTACAGTGGAGCAGCCTTAACCCCGCCATTCTGCAGGTGAGCAAACCGGGCGGTCTCCCACTGGGTGTGCATGATGTGGAAGTACAGATTGTTTTCAGCACCTCCTATCTGCCACCGAGACTGGACCTGGGATTTACCAGGGAACCCTTTAAACGAACCATGGTCCTGGCACGATAAGTTTTTGACTACTCCCATACCATTTTCCGGATGAAACGAAAAAGTCTATCCAGGAGAAATTTTATGAAGACGGCCGGTCTGGCCGGCTGTCTGCCTCTCGCCATGCCGCTTCATGCTTCTTCGGACCGGAAGCCAAAGGTTCCGGAGACAGAGCAGAATATATGCTTTCTCTTTCAGGGGGATTCCATCACGGACGGAAACCGGGGAAGGAATGAGGATCCGAACCACATTCTCGGGCATGGTTATGCCTTTTCTGTTTCAAGCAGGATCGGTGCCGATTTTCCCGAAGCAGGTTTTACCTTTTATAACCGGGGGATCAGCGGGAACACGGTCAGGGACCTTAAAGAGAGGTGGCAGGCAGACACACTCGATCTGAAACCGCAGGTCCTGAGTATCCTGGTGGGCATCAACGATGTGGCTGCCATTGTGGAGGATAAGTCTTTTCAGCAATCCGTGGAACGCTTTGAAACGGATTACCGGGAAATACTTCAGGCTGTGGAAGCGCAGGAACCGCAGGTTCTGCCCGTACTGGGTATCCCCTTTGTTTTCCCTGTTGCCGGAAGGAAAGAAAAATGGGTTCTCTGGAAGGACAGCACGACTGAACATGCAGAGGCTGTCAGAAGGATCGCCGGAGACCACCGGGCTGTACTGGTGGATTATCAGCATCTTTTTGAGAAGGCCACAAAGCAGGCCCCTATCTACTACTGGATCTGGGACGGGATCCACCCGACGGTATTCGGCCATGAGCTCATGGCAAGAGAATGGATCAGACAGGTCAGTCGGCAGCTTCAATTTCTGAATTACTATAAATACCCCTCCTGAATGCAACCTTTGTGTCCCGTGTCCGGTCTTTAACATGAAGAAAAGCCTAACCCGGACATGTATTCTTATGCAAATAGATCTGTTTGCATAGCAAGGCAAAAGAGCGGCAAAACCCTGTTCAAAGCATTGAACAGAGGAATTCTCATTGGATTTTTTCTGCTATGTTTCATTTCCCTGTTTTCCTGTGCCACAACCAACAGCACCACCTATGAAGCCCAGAGGCGGGGCCTGTTGATGCTTGAAGGCGAGAACATCTATAGAAACAAGGGTTTCTATCACTCAAAACAGAGTATGAAGAAACGCAGAAAGGCCATGAGAGCCCATAAAAGGAGCCTAAGGCACTAATGCTTTCGGCCGTTGCCCGCTATATGAACATTCTAACAAACTGGAATAACCTGTTTTCGCTTCTCGTCGACAGGATTAATAGATATTGATCACAATCCTCCTGTAATCTTTCAGCGAAGGGGTACCATTATCGGTAACTTCACAGATCAGGTGCAGGTCCGCACCCGCTTCTCCATAGGGGACCACGAAACTAACTTCCGGGGTGGTATAGTTCTCCAGGGCCGGACACTGCAGATTCGAACCCGCTTCCGGGTAGGTCCACCAGGTAAATTCCAGTTTTCCGCCGTCCGGATCGTAGGAATCCAGTGCGGAGAACCGGAGCGTATCCCCTTCCTTGGCATCCACATGGAGGATCTCGTCCGTATCATCCCCCATCACCACAGCCACTGGCTGGTGGTTGGCCTTTTCAAAGGGCTCCACGCACCATTCCATCCTTGCCTGGAAATCATTCTGAAAGTCTTGTCTCCAGCGGGATACGGTGGACCGGGCATCGATGACGGTATCGGCAAAGTCCTCATCATCCCGGTAGAAATTTCTGGTGACCGGCTTAAACCTTCCACCCCAGCCTCCCCAGCCGGGCTGTTCCGGATCCTGCAGTCCATTTTCCAGGAAATAGAACCACGAAGGAGTGTCTCCCTCCTTTAGTGCCCCGTTGGGATTGGGAGCGGTCCAGGCTTTCGGTGGATACAGGGCACCCAGGGGACCGTGATCCTTCCTTACATGGGTATCGATCCAGTCTCTTGAGGTCAGTTCTTCGTAACCGCCCAGGTACATACCACGATAGGCCCCTTCCCTTTTATCCCTGCCTTCCGGGGCCCTGGCAAGAATATAAAACAATTCCGGGAACTCGTTCGAGATATATTCATAAAGCCCGTCCTGGTCATCGATATCATAGACCCGGAGCCGACTGACAAACTCCAGGTACGCGTCCTTTGTTCTGGTTTGCTTGACCTTCCAGAGGGCCTGCACCAGGTCGGTCTGGCCGCCCCAGATGGCCACATGCACCTTCCGGTTACCCGCTTTGTCCACCACCCGGATAATCTGTTCAGATCCTTCTGAATCCTCTCCCGTTCCGATATGCTCCCTCCCGCGATGCGGATTCCCCCTGTAAATTCGTTCCAGAAGGGTATCCGGATGAGGAAAACCGATTGCATGTTCGCTTAACATATCAAACACCTCCCCATAAGCCAGTACATGCTCCCGGATCAGTTGTTCCTTGACTGTATCCACCCCCAGCTCCCCGGGGATACCCGAAGCCGAGGCGATAAGTCCCTGAATATCGAACTCATTGGAATAGACCAGTAGTCGTGTAAGCGATTGCTGATCATCGGGATCCCCCCCGATATCGGTAGTGACAATAAGGATGGGCTTCCTTTCCGAAGCTCCTCCCGACGATTCTGCGGCCCGGCCCGTATTAAAACTCCAAACCAGCAGGATCAGAATCAAAACTTTCTGTTGCAGATAGCGATGCATGGCATTCCGGTAAATTGACAAAGATAAAAAAGATGCACCGATGGGAAAGGCAGGCCCACAAGTTGACTGTTAATTATTTGTTATATTCATGCGATGAATATCCGATCCTGTAACACCTTTCATTCCAGAGCTATGAGAACCATCGCATTGTTTTGTATTCTATCCCTGACGTGGGTAGCCACCTTTGCACAAAACCAGAATGGGACCAAGGAACGTATTCAGATCTACAGTCACGCTATTGAGGGAAATCTTATTGGGGATCCGGCTGAACGTGATGTAACCGTTTACCTCCCTCCCTCCTACAAGACCCATCCGGACCGGCACTATCCCGTACTCTATATGCTGCATGGCTTCACGGATACCGATAGCCAGTGGTTCGGCTGGGAGGAGCACTGGATCAACCTGCATGAAGTGATCGATGCGGCGCTGGCGGAAGGACGGAGCAAAGAGATGATCGTGGTCATGCCCAATGCCTATAACCGGTTCAAAGGGAGCATGTATTCCAGTTCGGTAACCATTGGCGACTGGGAAAGCTTTGTGGCCAGGGAACTGGTCCAGTATATAGACACACATTACCGTACCATTCCCAAAGCTGCCAGCCGCGGTCTGGCCGGGCATTCCATGGGGGGATACGGCACTATCCGGCTGGGGATGAAATATCCGGAGGTCTGGTCGGTTATCTATTTCATGAGTCCATGCTGCATGGAGGGAACTATGCTGGACACCCCCCTGCAAATGATGAAAAGCGTTGAGGAGATTGTCTCGGTTGATCAGCTGGAAAGTGCCGGGTTTATGACCATCGCTACCCTTGCCTCGGCTGCTGCCTGGGCACCCAACCCGGAGAGACCCCCGTTTTACCTGGATCTACCCTTCACCGATGGGGAAGTTCTCCCCGAGGTTGCGGCTAAATTCTCTGCCAACCGGACACTGTATATGAT
>CAYRLP010000219.1:0-5387 GCA_964424935.1 uncultured Bacteroides sp. | reverse complement strand
CTTCCCGCATGGGCTTGGGCATCAAATGGGACTGGATGTCCATGATATGGAGGGTCTCGGAGAGGACTATGTGGGTTACGACAGTACCATTAAGCGAAGCGATCAGTTCGGACTGGCTTACCTGCGGATGGGACGTGAACTGGAACCCGGTTTTGTGGTCACCAACGAGCCCGGTTGTTATTTTATCCCGGCCCTGATCGACCAGTGGAAAAAGCAAAAGAAGCATGCGCAGTTCATCAACTACGAACAGGTTGAGAAATACCGGGGCTTTGGCGGAGTCCGGATCGAGGATGATGTGCTGATCACCGAAAAGGGTAGCAAGGTTCTGGGAACCCCCATCCCCAAAACCGTGGCCGAAGTCGAAGCGACAATGAACTCCTGAAACGAAACAGAGGCAATTATCCTCTTGGGCTGAAATTAGCTTCGCTGAGCTCGCAAGCTCGGTTCTTTACTTCGTAAATAATTATAGGCCCGTCGAGTACAATTGCCTCTGTTTATTATAGGGTTAGAATGTGGCTTTATAATACTCCCGGTTCAGTCGGGCTATGTTGGTTAGTTTGATTCCTTTGGGGCATTCTGCTTCACAGGCTCCCGTATTGGTGCAGTTTCCGAATCCCAGCTCATCCATCTTGGTGACCATGTGCAGGACCCGGTCGGGGGCTTCCAGTTGTCCCTGCGGAAGCAGGGCCAGGTGAGATACCTTCGCACCCACAAAGAGCATGGCCGAAGCATTCTTACAGGCAGCCACGCAGGCTCCGCAACCGATGCAGGCAGCTGCATCCATCGAAAGATCTGCAAACTCCTTCTTCACCGGAATGCTGTTGGCATCCGGAGCGCTTCCCGTATTCAGGGAGACATAGCCCCCCTCCTGAATAAGTGTATCAAATGCAGTGCGGTCCACCATCAGGTCCCGGATCACCGGGAAAGCTCGTGCCCTCCAGGGTTCGATCACAATGGTATCCCCATCTTTGAACTTCCGCATATGCAGCTGACATACGGTGATCAGTGAGTCGGGACCGTGTGGCCTGCCGTTGATATACAATCCGCAGGCACCGCAGATCCCTTCTCTGCAGTCGTGGTCATACACAATCGGTTCCTCCCCTTTGGAGATCAACTCTTCATTCAGGACATCCAGCATCTCCAGGAAGGAGCTGTCCGTTGAAATATTGCTGAGCCGGTAGTTTACAAATTGGCCCCGGCTATGGGAATCTTTCTGGCGCCAGATTTTCAGTTTCAGGTTCATGGCAAGATATCTCTTATTTATAATTCCTTTGTTTTACTTCGATATATTCAAAATTGAGCGGTTCTTTGTTCAGCGCCGGTTCCTTCCCCTCTCCTTTGTACTCCCAGGCGGCCACGTAGGTAAAATCGGCATCGTTACGCAGGGCCTCTCCTTCTTCCGTCTGGTACTCTTCCCGGAAGTGTCCGCCGCAGGATTCTTCCCGGTGGAGTGCATCCCTGGCCATCAGTCCTCCCAGTTCAATGAAATCGGCCAGCCGGCTTGCTTTCTGAAGTTCGGGGTTCAGATCGTTCAGCTCCCCCGGGATCTTTATCTGGCTCCAGAACTCCTCCTTCAGCTGATCGATCTCCTTGATGGCTTTTGTAAGACCTTCTTTGTTCCGGGCCATCCCCACATACTCCCACATGATCTTGCCGAGCCTCTTGTGAATCGTATCAACACTCTCGGTACCCTGCACCGCCATCAGCTTCTCCAGCTGGGCCTGTACCTCTTTTTCCGCTTCATCAAACTCCGGAATATCCGTTTTGAATCTCGGGGTATTGATCTCATCGGCCAGGTAGTTCTGGATGGTGTAGGGCAGAACAAAATAACCGTCCGCAAGCCCCTGCATCAGGGCGGAGGCCCCCAGCCGGTTGGCCCCGTGATCGGAAAAATTGGATTCACCCGTGGCATAGAGCCCCGGGATGGTAGTCTGCAATTCATAGTCGACCCAGATCCCGCCCATGGAGTAATGAATGGCCGGGTAGATCATCATGGGGACCTCGTAGGGATTGTCGTCGGTGATCTTTTCATACATCTGGAACAGGTTCCCGTATTTGGCTTCGATCACATCCTTCCCGAGCCTTTCAATGGCATCCTTGAAATCGAGGAACACGGCAAGGCCGGTTGAATTCACACCATAGCCTGCATCGCACCGTTCTTTGGCTGCACGGGAGGCCACATCCCTGGGAACCAGGTTTCCGAAGGCCGGATACCGGCGCTCCAGGTAATAATCCCTGTCCTCCTCCGGAATATCCACACCCCGCAGTGTACCATTCTGAAGTTTTTCGGCATCCTCTTTCTTTTTGGGTACCCAGATCCGGCCATCGTTCCGAAGGCTTTCACTCATCAGGGTCAGCTTCGACTGGTAATCGCCGTGTACGGGGATACAGGTGGGGTGAATCTGAACGAAACAGGGATTTCCAAACAGAGCCCCTTTCTTGTAACATTGCCAGGCGGCGCTTGCATTGGCACCCATGGCCATGGTGGAGAGGAAGAACACATTCCCGTATCCCCCCGAAGCCAGTACCACCGCATGGGCGCTGAACCGTTCCAGCTTTCCCGTAATCACGTCCCGGGCAATAATACCGCGTGCCTTGCCATCGACCACCACCAGGTTATACATCTCCATCCGGGGATACATCTCCACATTTCCTTTTTTGATCTGCCTGCTCAGGGCCTGGTATGCCCCCAGAAGAAGCTGCTGACCCGTCTGACCGCGGGCATAGAAGGTTCTGGAAACGAGGGCCCCTCCGAAGGAACGGTTATCCAGGGTCCCGCCGTATTCCCGGGCAAAGGGGACACCCTGGGCCACGCACTGGTCGATAATGTCGTTGCTTACCTCGGCCAGTCTGTAAACGTTGGCTTCCCGGGAACGGTAATCCCCTCCTTTAATGGTGTCGAAAAAAAGACGATAAATGCTGTCTCCATCGTTCTGATAATTCTTGGCAGCATTGATTCCGCCCTGGGCTGCAATACTGTGTGCCCTTCGGGAACTGTCCTGGTAGCAGAAGGACTTCACCTTAAATCCCATTTCAGCCATGGAAGCGGCTGCTGATGCACCGGCCAGACCGGTCCCGATAACTATAACATCCAGTTTTCTCTTGTTGGCAGGGTTGACCAGATTCTGGTTTGATTTATAGTTTGACCATTTTTCAGCCAGGGGTCCGTCGGGTATCCTGGATTGTAGCTTAACCATATTGGGTATGTGTTATTGTTAATTGAAGTAGATGATCACAGGGATGATTGAAAAACCGGCCACTACCACGGTGGAGTATATGATGGCCAGCGCCTGGATCGCAGGTGTGTATTTTCTGTTGTCCAGCCCAAGAGTCTTGAATGCGGATTGGAACCCGTGGATCAGGTGGAATCCCAGGAAAACAAAGGCTGCGATGTAAAAGATCACAAAGGGAAGGATTTTGAACTTATCTACAACCTCTGTGGCGAAATCATGGTATGCAACGCCTTCCACCATGATCTCGGCGGCATGACCGAATTTAGCCTTAATGTAAAAATCCATGAAATGGATCACCAGGAAAACCAGCGTAATCACCGCGGTGTGAATCATGAATTTTGAAAAGAAGGAGGTATTAGAATAGTTTGCCTTGTTGTAGCGCCTGGGCCGTGCGATCCAGTTCTGGATCTGGAGGATCAGGGCATAGATTATGTGCAGCAGGAATCCTCCGAACAGGATGATCTCGAATATCTTGATCAGAATATTCGAGGACATGAAATGAGCCACTTTGTTGTAGACCATGGGATCCTTATAAATGATCACAAGGAGATTGACCACCATGTGAACCAGCAGGAATACAATAAGGAAGATTCCGGCCAGGGACATGAACATTTTCTTTCCGATGGAAGAGGTGAATATTCCGGACATAGGTTAACAATTAAAATAAGTTACTTAAATTGCATAGGGTAGTCAACAAATATAAGATTTTCTCATTTTAACGAAAGGGTATAACGTATTTCCTACAACAGGTATTCATGGCCCAAAAATGAAGTCCTGACCCGGTTATGAAATCACAGCCCATTGCGTCCACACTATTCCTGAAAAACAGGACCAGGTTGGCATCCCTGATGTCTCAGGGTTCGGTGACGCTGATCCACTCGGGCCGGCCAAAAGTCAGGAGCGGAGACCAGTTTTATCCGTTCCGGGCACATTCCGACTTCTTTTATCTCACTGGCATGGACCTGGAGGACAGCATCTTCCTCTTTGCACCCGGTCACCCGGAACCCAGGCTCCGGGAACTTCTTCTGATTAAAAGACCCACCCCGAAGTCCGAGTTGTGGACCGGGCAAACACCGGGGCCGGGAGAGATCCGGATCCGCTCGGGAATTGAAGAGATCCGGTGGCTGGATGAGCAGGAAGGCATCCTCCAGCTATTGCTTCCTGATGCTTCCCTGATTTATACAGATCAGGACCTGGCAGCCATGCAGGGATTCCCGTCCGTTCCGGACCAGCAACTTTCGCCGCTGTCCACCCTGCTTCAGGAGCTGAGAATGATCAAACAAACGGAAGAGATCCAGGAGATCAAAAAGGCCATCGACATCACAGATTCCGCCTTCAGAAGGGTGTTAAAGAAGACCGCACCCGGATTGTATGAGTACCAGCTGGAGGCGGAAATCATCGGGGAGTTTATCGGAAGAGGGGCCACAGGCCATGCCTTTCAACCCATCGTCGCCTGTGGTAAAAATGCCCTGATCCTCCACTATCTGGAAAACAGCAGTCTCTGCAGGAAGGGAGAACTGCTGCTGATGGATTTCGGAGCCGAGGTCAACCACTATTCGGCCGACTTTTCCAGAACCATCCCGGTCAGCGGAAGGTTCACCGGGAGGCAACGCCTGCTTTACGAGGCGGTCCTGAGGGTATACCGGAAGGCGCTTGCAATGATGGTTCCGGGAATCCTGATGGACGATTTTCACCGGGCAGTGGGAGCATTATGGGAAGAGGAGCACATTGGCCTGGGACTCTATACCCTGAAGGAGGCGAAAGCACATGCGAGGACGGAGCCCCTCTGGAAGGAATATTACATGCATGGAACCTCCCATTCCCTGGGACTGGATGTACATGACCCTTTTAACCGTACGAAGCCCTTTGAAGCCGGTATGGTCATGACCTGCGAGCCTGCCCTTTATATCCGGGAAGAGGGGACCGGCATCCGGCTGGAAAATGATATATTGATCACGGAGCAGGGTCCGGTGGACCTGATGGCGGACATCCCCATGGAACCGGATGAGATAGAAGAACTCATGAAATGAATCTGATAGATACCATGAAGAAGCATATTAAATTCAGGAAAGTCAATCTGGTGTATGCTGATCGCGGAACGGGCCCCTGCGTGGTCCTGTTGCATGGATATCTTGAACGCGGACAGGTATGGGA
>CAYRLP010000218.1:0-5407 GCA_964424935.1 uncultured Bacteroides sp. | reverse complement strand
GCATTTTCCTTGACTGGTCATCGCTCTTGCGGTACCGGGGATGCAACTGATAAAATGATTCGTAGGCCTCGGTTCCTGGAACAAGCAATCTTCTCGAAAGAACCACCTCTGCTTCATGGATCCGCCTGTCCGGAAGATTCAGGGTAAAGGAACGGGCCCCCTTCCAGGGAAAAAAAAGCAGCACCCCCATGCCTCCAAGGATACACAGGATGATCAGGATCAGATTCATTCGGCGGCGTCTCTGTGCTGCAATAGTAAAAAAAAATAGTTAATTTGAACAGGCTCCGCTGAAATTGGGATCTATGAAAAGTCTCCGGTATTTTCCAATCCTGGTTATAGTGTCATTGGTGCTGCCGGTTTTAAATGCACAGGAGGGATTCACCAATGAAACCAGGGCTCTTCTGATCCTGGATATTTCCAGGTATGTTCGCTTTGAAGAGCTGGCACCCGAAGGGGAGGAATTTATTATTACCCTGCTTGACAAAGATTCTGAGCTGTTCTTTGAACTGGAAAAACAGGCCAGGACAAGAAAAGAGATCCAGGGAAGGCCCATCCGGATCAAGGTATGCACCGAGGTGGATAAACTGCAGCCCGGACAGGTGGTTTTTATAAACCGAGTGGATGGATTCCGCATAGAAGACGTCATTAAAGAAATTACCGGGTCCCATACGCTCCTGATTTCCGAAGGGTACCCGTTCCGCTCCTCCATGATCAATTTCGTCATCGTTGACGGGAAACCTAAATTTGAAGCAAACGAAGAACTAATGAACCGGGAGGGACTTTATGTAAATGAGTTATTCCTGGCTCAGGCAATCAAAACCAGGGAAGACTGGGAATCTCTTTACGAAGTGACTGAGGATGAACTCGAGCTGGAAAAGCTCATCACCGAACAACAATACCGCTTGATCGCACAACAGCAGGATGAGATACGGGAACAGGAATTGTTGATTACGGAGAACCGCAGGACCCTTGAAAACTTAAGGGGTGAGATTGCTCTACGGGAAGCAGATATAGCACAGAAGGAAGGCGTGCTCAGGGAACAGGAGCAGGAGATCGTTTCCCAGCGGGCTGAGATTTCTTCGCAGCGAAGGACCATTGAAGAGCAGGCGACAGAGGTGCGTTCGCAGCGGGATGTCCTGATGGAACAGGAAGAGAACATTCGGCTGAAGGAAGAGACCCTTACGCAGAAGGAGTCCCAGATCCTGGAACAGGATGAAAAAATCGTACTCCAGGCAGAGGCGATTCAGAAACAGAAAATCATCATCTGGGCCGTGGCCCTGGCGCTGGTACTGGTGTTCGGGCTTGTCTATTTTATCTGGAGGAACTACCGGAACAAGAAGAAAGCAAATATTCTTCTTCAGGCACAAAGGGACCAGATCGCCTATCAGAAGAAACATATTACCGACAGCATCGAATATGCTAAGCGGATCCAGGCGGCCATTCTTCCTTCCATGGAACTATTTTCCCACAGCCTGGATCATTTTGTACTGTTCAAACCCAGGGATATTGTCAGCGGTGATTTCTACTGGGCCGAGGAACTGGAAGGGAAGTACCTGATTGTCACGGCTGACTGCACGGGCCATGGTGTCCCCGGAGCATTCATGAGCATGCTGGGCATCAGTTTGTTAAATGAGATTATACTCTCGGATAAGATCAACAGGCCGGATCTGATCCTGAACAAGCTGCGGGAGAAAATTATCGAGGCATTAAAGCAGGAAACCAGCAGTATCATCAAAGATGGGATGGACATGACGATCTGTATGTTCGATGGGGCGAATGGCAAACTACAGTTCAGCGGGGCCAACAACCCGCTGTATGTGATCTCTGAAGGTCAGCTTACACAGGTTAAAGGAGATAAAATGCCGGTAGCCATCCACGAAGTCATGGAACCCTTTACCCTGCACGAACTGGATTTAAAACAGGGGGATACTTTCTATACCTTTTCCGACGGGTACGCGGATCAGTTCGGAGGTCCCGATCAAAAGAAGTTTCTTGCAAAGAATTTCAGAAAACTTCTCCTTTCCATACAACATCTCTCCATGATTGACCAGGGCAATCACCTGGAAGAGGTGTTTACAGATTACCGGCAGGAGGCGGAACAGGTGGATGATGTGGTGGTGATCGGCGTAAGGGCTTAATAGCAGTTCCAGTAGGTAGTGACCCCGTTGATGGTTACAGGGGAAGCATCTTCCTTCTCCTTCAGGTCATCTCCGCAGAATGGAAGTGGTGTACCATAGGTGATGGTATTGTCCGCATGCTCCGTGACCAGTTCACAGGTCCCGCATTCCTCAATTAAATTACAGGCTGGAAGAGCTCCAAGAGCCACGAAAAGCACCGCTGCAATCCATTTATTTCTTCTCTTCATGGGAATGAAATTGATCAACAACAAAATTACAATAAGTTACCAGGATATTCAAAGGGGTATACGAACCATTTTCCCAAAAGGTTCGCATGATTTCATCCTTATTGCTAAATTCGGAATAAGATTCATTATTTCCCTGCATGGCGCGTAAACGTAAAGTAAGATTCCTCCGCATTGTGGGCTGGATCGTTTTTGGGATCGCAAGCCTGATTCTGCTTGTCACCCTGGTGTTTTACCTGGGAAGGGACTATTTTGTCAGGCGGGCTGTAAGTTATTTGAATGAACAGCAACCCGGGAATGTACAGATGGGCCAGATGAACCTGATCCCCTTTCTGAATTTCCCCAATGTCAGCCTTCATCTCAAGGATGTTCGTTTCTTTGAGGATGAGGTCAGAGCCGGTTCTCCGGATCCAGATCCTATCCTTTCGCTTGAAGAGTTTGCCGTAACGCTGGATTTAATCCAACTGATCAAAGGCGGGGTCATGGTCTCGGAGGCCAGGCTGAAGGACGGTTTCGTTCATATGGAAATCTATCAGGATTCGGTCAGCAACCTGGAACGTGCGCTGGGGATTAGGTTTGGAGCCGGCGGGGATAAAGACACCACTGTAAGCAAGTCCACCCTCGCCATTGATCTGGACCGGATCGAACTGATCAATTTGCGTGCCCGTATGGATAACCAGGTGACGGACGAATACCTGGATCTGGAGGTGAACCAGCTGGAAAGCAGTTTCAGTTCCCTGGCCGGAAAGATACAGGCAGCTCTTGAAGTTAATATGTATATAAATATGATTAAGTATCAAACTATCAACGATCAAGTAGATAAACAGGTAAAACTCAAAGGAAGTATTCTCCTGGATTCTGAAAAGCATTTTCTGCAGGTGGAACCCAGCAGCCTGAATGTATCCGGTCTTGATTTTGAAACCTGGGGGACCCTGGATCTAAGGTCCACTCCGCGTATAGATCTTGCCTACAACGCCACCAATGAAGGTCTTGAACTGCTGAATTATCTGTTCATGGGGATCCTGGATCTGGATGATATCGAGCAGATTGGAGGTGGGAGCATCCATTTGAACGGGACCGTTCAGGGAAACCTGGGAGACGGCCAGTTGCCGGTGATCCGGGTGAATGGGGAAGCCCGGCAACTGGGATTCAATATAAAAACAGTGAACAGGGAGGTGACGGATATTTCATTTCGCCTCTTTGCCACCAATGGTTCAGAACAGGATTTAAGCGAGAGTTATCTACAGGTTCAGGGATTCAATGCCAGATTCCCAGAAGGACGTATATATGCCAATCTATCAATTAATAATATTAAATCACCTGAACTGGATGTGGAAGTGGATTGTGATGTAGACCTGGAGGGACTGGAAGAGATGTTTGAAAAGGGAATGATAGAAGATCTGTCGGGATCTGTTGCTGTGCAGGGTCACCTGAGCGGAAAGGTCAGCAATCAGTCAGATTACTTTCTGAATGAGGAAGGATCGCTTTCAGCGGTTCTCGAAGATGTCTCCTTTGCGATGAACAGGGACAGTTTACAAAGGGACAGTCTGGCGCATATAACCGGAGAGATTGTACTGCATGATTCGATCATCAGCTCGGAGAAACTGGATCTTCAGGCAAACGGAAACGAATTCACGGCAGGATTCTACTCGGAAAATCTGCTGCTTTACCTGTTCGGTTACGATAAGAATGTTACGGCAGGAGTTACACTCTCATCGGAACAGTTTCATCCGGCGACCCTGTTGGGCGATACCTCCATTGCCGGCAGCATCGGTGAGGAGATCAGTAATTTCTACTGCAGTGCAAAGGCAAGCATGAAAAAGAAGGAATTGGACGACTTTCTGAAATCGGATTCTATTTCTATACCCGAAGTGGAAATCATGCTGGATAGTTTCGGAGTATCCACGCCGATGCTTGCAGACATTTCCGGGCTGAAAGCCAGCCTTTCTCTGGGGCCGGATTCCCTGTTCCTCCGCCACCTGGAAGGCACCATTGGGGAGAGTAAGTTGAACGCATCCGCACAACTGGTTAATTTCGGAGCCCTGTCAACGGGCGATTCCGGTGAGATTGTCACGATGGATTTCAACCTAACGTCTGGCCTTCTGCGAGCAGAAGACCTCTTTACCGTCGGGGGTGAATTCCTTCTGCCGGAGGAATACAGTACGGAACATCTTGAAGATTTCAGAATTTCAGGGAGCCTGGAAGCACCAGCTTCCGGACTTGTTCATGATAGTGTTTCGATGGATTTTGCATTGGATGTCCGCGATATAGGTTGGGGATTCAGGTATTATCCGAATCGATTCAAAAATTTTATCATCGATATAAAACGCGAGGGAGACCTGTTGATGGTTGATAATGTCCAGGGCACGGTGGGTGAAAATAACCTGATACTATCTGCCACGATCGGGAATTTTGCAGATTCTCTGGCAGAAAATATGTACGGGAGTGTTGAATTATACTCTGATTTGCTGGATCTCAATCAGCTCATGAATTATCAGCAGCCCGAGGAGCTCAAGGTGACAAAGGATGCGGATAGCACGCAGTTGAAGGAGCCTCCAAAACTGCATGAGATCAATTATCCGCAGTTCGATTTTACAGTAAACATCGGTGAATTTCGTTACGGCCAGTTTAATATTTATGATGTGAATGGGAATTTCCATTCGAGCAAAGAAAAGATTTTCTATCTCGACCGGCTGGCTGTCTCGCCGGAAGACAGGGGATCCATTGAGTTAAACGGACAATTGAATCTGGCCAATGCGGAACAATACATCATCGGTGCGGATATCAGTTTGAAGGGGATCCATATGGACGATCTCAATGTACCGCTTCAATCCGGGGATACCGTTGTTATGCTCAAGGACAATTTCCAGGGTGTCGTGGATGCCAGGGGCCTTGCCGAAATCTATGTTACCCCGGATCTGAAAGTGGATATGCCGGCCTCCACGGCTCAGTTCAATGTCCAGGTAAGCGATGGGACCCTGAATAATTTCACTCCCCTGCAGGCTGCCGGGAAATTTCTGGACACCAAGGACCTGAATCACGTAA
>CAYRLP010000217.1:930-5407 GCA_964424935.1 uncultured Bacteroides sp. | reverse complement strand
CCGAGGGGGTGAATATCCCCCCGCTCTTGTTGTAATAATCTGCACCCAGGTTGAATATCCCGTTCTTTGTATGCCTCCAGTCCGCGTCGGGATAAGGATGATAACTCACCATCTTTTCCCAGTTGCGGTAGTTCTGGTGCCCGTTGGTTTCCAGCAGTCCCAGACCTACTCCCGGGAACGGAGCCAGCCGGCAGGCGACGGCCTTGTTCCACTCCACCAGGATCGGGTTGACGGTGAGATCGGCGCAAAAACAGGGAATCCCTCTTTCATGCGCCGCCCGGGCGATCTTCATGGTCATGCTCAGGGTCTTGGCAATGGCTTTCAGGGCAATGGCCGAGTAACCCATTTCGATGCGCCGGATGGCATCTTCATCGGTGTGCGCGCTTTCGTCGGCAGCGATCCGGAGCTCCAGGTCGCCCACCTCGATCTCCGCATGTTCCGGAAAGGGCTCCTCGATCAAGGCAATCTGGTCGAAAGCCCCTATTTTTCTGGTATGTTCCAGCAGGCGAAGCAGCGTTTCCTTTTTCTCGTAGCGTCCGTTGGCATCGAAATAGTAGGGGAGTTTGCCGTTTTCCGTAAAGGGGGTTTCGCGGTGACCAACAGCCTGGTGTATGGCCGAAATCCGTTCCATGTCCTGTTGCAGCATCTCCTCCTGGGTGCCTGGCTGACCGATTTTGATCTTCATAAAGAAGTACCCATCCTCCACCGCCTGTTGGATTTCGTTGATGGGAATGGAATATGCCATCAGGGGAATGCTGGCCAACTGTTTATGGTGGTGAGAAAGCGCAGTGCGGAAGGCCTCCGGTATCAGATCGTCGAAGTTATCGATCCCATTCTCTGCTGCGTGCAGCAGCCAGGCAGCGTTGTCGACTCCCACCATGGCATTAAGGGCGAAGGTCTTCCGCAGGTCCGGATTTCCGGTGATCACCTTTCCGTAATCGTAGACCTCCTCCAGGATCTCCTCCAGTAAATCAATGGGTGTTACAAAACTCCTGCCCCTGGATAGCTGCAGTGTCCTTTCGCTGATGCTATACATCAGGGCATTGCCTGCCGCTTCGGAGTGGCCGGCAAAAACAGAAGCATCCGACCAGAGAACACTCTGGGTACAAAGTCCGACTTTTGCATCTCCCGAGCTGCTTTTCATCATGGCCACGGTTTGCCAGATCTCGCTCATATACCCTCCCTTGAATCCAAAGGGCCTGATCAGGGGTTCCCTTTCAAAATTAGAATCCACCGAGATGATACTGACCGGTTTCCGGGCCTGCGGAATGTCCTGCCTGACCAGGCCAGGCCGCCCGGCCAGGGCAAAGGCGGCTGCACCAGAGGCTGTCTTCACAAAATCTCTCCGTGTTATGTCCATGGATCAGAAATAGCTTTTTATAGATTCCAGGTCCTTGCGCATTAATGCAATGGCCCGTTCTTTCTTTTGCATCATCTTCATGTTGTTCTCAGGGAACATGGGATATTCCATATGTACGGTGATGGGCCCGACAATGCCCAGCTCATTCACTAGGTCGAAGAAGACCTGGAAATCCACGACCCCTTCACCCACAGGCACATTGATCTCTCTGAGCTTCCCATCTGCCTCCCCCCATCTGAAGTCCTTGATCACCAGGCAGCGAATGTGATCCTTCAGCAGTCGGAGCCCCAGGGGCCAGGCGTTGGCACCTTCCACCGTAGCGTGACGGATGTCGTACTGACATCCCGTCCAGTTCGGGTCCATATCCCGGATTACCTCCCAGAGGTCCCAGACCGGTGCTCCGAAATTGCTTCCTGCATGGTTCTGGTAGGCGCCGTGGATCCTGTATTTTTCATTCAGCCGGGCCAGTCCTTCCATGTTCCTTTTAATTGTCTCTAGATTGTCTGTCATGGAAAGCTCCGGATCGTACCGGTAGTACCCCAGACGATAGTATTTGATACCAAGATCCGAAGCGGTTTGCAGGATCGTTTCGGTGAGCGGATCCTTCGGATCAGTTATGGCTGTCACCATCATTTCTATGGTCAGCCCGGCAGCCTGAAAAGCCTTCACGGCCCGGGGCAGGTCCCGTTCCACCTGTTCGGGCAGTATATGTCCCCCGGGCCTCACGGTCAGGTCCGCTCCGCTCATTCCTGCCTGAGCACAGGCATCAGCTGCGTCTTCATAATCCAGGAACTGCAGGTGTTTGGAGAAAAAGTGTATGTTCCGGGCTGTTGTTGGGTTCCAGGCCGGACTGGCCACCCAGGCAGGGGCAGTTGTCAATCCTGCCCCGGCCAGGGTTACTTTCTTTACAAAATCTCTTCGCTTTACAGGGTCCATGGCTCACGGTATTGGTAGTGGAGTAAATCGTTGGCTTTTTCACTGTTGGTAAATCGTTCCGCATCGGCATCCCACTCCAGGCGCATTTTCATGGCCAGGGAAATGTTGGCCAGGTGGGCAAAGCTGGTGGATCGATGTCCGTTTTCCAGAGTACACAGCGGTTCCTTCCCTGTCTGTATGCATTCGATAAAGTCATTTACCAGGATGGCGGTGCTGTCCTCCTTAATCTGCAGATCGCCATGCCTTTGCTCCCCTTCCAGTTCCACATCCTGATCATCCACCAGTTTTTCCCAGGTCTGAAACTGTCCGGGCCTGGACGGGATCACCCGGTAACCATCCTGGCTGGCCACCAGGATTCCTTTGGAACCATGAAGCTCGATCTCACCGCCGGCGATACCACCCCCGCCGCTTGCTTCGTGGATGCTGAACTGGATCATGGACCCGTTTTCAAATTCGAACAGCACTTCCATGGTATCGGGAATGTCCCGGTCGTCGTTCACGGCAAACCTGCCTCCATGAGCCGATACAGCTATGGGGGCCGTTTCGCCCATCAGCCACCGGATCACGTCCATATAATGGACGCCCCAGTTTCCCATCTGGGAAGAATAATCGCTCCACCATCGAAACTTGTATGGTGCGATATTGTACTGATAGTCCCGCCAGGCACGCGGACCCAGCCACATGTTCCAGTCCAGTTCGTTAGGAGGTGCCTCCGGTTTCATCCTGCCTATGCCATCGGGGAACATGTTTGAGATCCGCAGGGCGCGGGCCGTTGTCACTTTGCCGATGAGTCCGGCAGGAACCTCCCTGGAAAGCTTCCGGTATATGGACGAACCCCTCCGGTTCAGGCCCACCGCACAGATCCTGCCGGTCCGTTTCTGCGCTTCCACCATGGCCCTTCCTTCCTTTATGGTGATGGTCAGGGGTTTTTCCACATATACATCCTTACCCGCTTCCATGGCCTGGATGGCCTGGATGGCATGCCAATGATCGGGTGTTGCGATGCATACAGCATCCACATCTTTCTGTTCCAGCAGCTCCCTGAAATCAGAATACCGCTTCACCTCGCTGCCAAATCCCTCTCCCATTCGGGGAACTACTCCCATGTCCAGGTACGGCTTGTGTACCTTAAACCGGTCCCGGGTGAGGTAGGGTTCATATACGTCACAGAAAGCGGCTACTTCCACGGCAGGATTCTTTATAAAATTTCCCAGCAACTGCGAGCCACGGTTGCCAACACCAATAAAGCCGACACGGATCTTATCACCAGCTCCTGTTCCGGCGCGACTTTTTGCAGAAAGTGTATGTGCACCAAGGGTGGTCCCTGCAGTGACCATACCGGTTTTGCCAATGAATTCCCGGCGGGTGATAGAAGATGTTTTCATGTTGTTCATGGTTTTAATTATTGATGATTAGCTAACGAATCCCCAGGTACTCCATGACTGCCTCATCGCCCTGCAGGGCACCGGCGGGCAGAGGGTGGTCCGCATCGAATACCTTCAGCTCGTCCGGTTCCAGTAGGGTCACAAAATCCTCCCGGTACCCGTTGTCATAGGGGAGGGCTCCAGTACTTAATCCCAGGTGATGACCCAGGAAGTTGTAGGCGGCGGCCCGCTTTGAAGGGCCGTAGTCATGTTTCTCCAGGGGCAGGTGCACATTCTCTACCCGGTTTTCGGCATCATAAAGTGCATAGACCTCCTGGATATAGGGGAATTCAATGCGGGGCGTGTTCCGCGTCCAGTCATCCCCGTCGGAGACCAGCAGCAGGGGACGCGGGGCACAGCAGGCGGCGATCTCCACGTTGTTGGTCTGGTGGTGCTCGCTTTTATGGACCGGCATCCCGCTTTCGCAGACGCATCCCCCGAAAAAGTGGGCCGACACCTGTACCACAGGTGCCGAGACAGTGATCCGCGGGTCAATGGCCGTCAGCATGAAGGTCTGGGTACCCCCTCCCGATCCGCCGGTCATCCCGATCCGTTCCGGGTCCACATCGGGCCGGGAGAGCAGATATTCCAGCACCCTTCGGCTGTTATAGGTCTGCAGGACCAGGGCAATGGGCATCCGGTGGGTGACCTGTTGGGACTCCCCGTAACCTACCATGTCGTAGGCAAAGACGATGGCTCCCATACGGGCCAGGGCCGCACTGCGGATCTGCACGTCGGGGGTGAGCCTCTTGTCGGC
>CAYRLP010000217.1:0-920 GCA_964424935.1 uncultured Bacteroides sp. | reverse complement strand
CGGCATGGCCATGGGGACAGAGCACGGCCGGGTTCTTTGTTTTGGGCTTAAGGGGGGTGTAGAGGTTCCCGGTGATCCAGAATCCGGGGAAACTTTCAATGGCGATGTTCTGCACCGCGTAACCGTCCATCTCCCGGCGGTGATGGATCACCGATTGGAACTGCCCTTCGATAACGGGCATCTTGTCCAGTTGCATCCCATGTATGATGCCCTCCCGGATCACATCAGCCCGGGCCTCCCAGGACACCTGGTCGTTCCAGAGAGAGCGGAACTCCTTCATCTTCAAATTGGCCTCATCTTCGGTCCAGTGGTCCCCCATACAGAGCATGGATTCCTGGGCCGCAGCAGACAGGACCAGAAGCAAACCCAGCAGGGGGAGGGTAAACTTGCGAACGATCATGGATGTATTCATAGTCAGTGTATTATAATCAGTTCAAAGAGCATAAAAGATCAGGAATCCCATGGCAAAGTTGAACCCGGCATGGGTAAGAATGGCGCCCAGAATGCTTCCACTTTCCTGCCTTACATGGTTGAAAACCAGGCAGGTGAGAAACATGCCGGTAACCCATAAGAGGGAGGGCAGAGGAAGCCATTTCCAGCCTCCTGCCGCATAGATGATTCCAAAATGGGCCAGGTGGGTCAGTGCAAAGGCGGCGCTGTCGATCACAGCCGCCTTTTGTTCTCCAAGCTGTTCCCGGAAGGCCTGGTGGACTACCCCGCGGTAGAAGAGCTCCTCTCCGAAGGGGCTGAAGGTCATCGAAACCGCCAGGTAGATCAGAAAATACACCATCGACGTACTCCCGGAAGTAGTGGTGGAAGCGATGTACACAAAGGGATTGCAGAACTCTGTCCCGCAGATAAGCCGGTTCAGGGCAAAGAGCAGCAAACAGATCCCGATTCCCAGCAGGAACCCCCAAAGG
>CAYRLP010000216.1:0-5408 GCA_964424935.1 uncultured Bacteroides sp. | reverse complement strand
CTCCACTGCAGGTTGCTGCCTGGTTTGAAATGCACTTCAGCGAGGATTCGGGCCATCCCGAAAAATGTATAGGAAATACCTGTTTCAATGGCTCCCTGTTTCAGCTTTGACAGCTCCGTCCCGGAACACCAGCCGGCAGGATGTATTAACCTGGCTCCGAGCAGCCAATGCTCATTGATCTGAAGCTGCAGACCCAGGGCAAAGCTGATTCCCGGGGCCAAAAAGAACTGTTCGGGGATGGATGCATACCAGAGGTGGATCCCAAGACCCGCACTCAGATGGGTATGCAGTTTAAGTCCATAGGAAAGCCAGAGGGAGCTTTGCCTGTATCCTTTCAGGCCCAGGGTGGAAAATGCAATTCCCAGGGCTCCGTCAGTGCAGGAGAACTGTCCCGACAGGGAGGAGACTCCCAGTTCTTTCAGCAAAAAAGGCATGCTGTGCTGGAGGGAAACGGAGGATGTTTCGATAAAGCCCAGGCCCGCCTGGTTTTGGCTTGCGCACCAATATCCCTGCAGGCAGACCCCGGTGCTTCCAAGTGCAGCGGAGGCAGCTCCCGGCCACAGGTTCTGACCCCCTGCCGGACCGTGCAACAGGGACAAAAAAAAGACCGGGATCAAAAATCCCGGTCTTCTATGCCATCCTACCGATGGAATAAGCATCACATCATCAGTTGGTTTTGAATTTATATCTAAGTCCCTTCAGTTCCTCGTTTGCCTTTACGATTTTTGATGCAAGGCCTTTTTTGAAATTCAGCATTTTCTCCATCACATTAGGATCTCCTGAGCCCAGGATCTGTGCTGCAAGGATCCCAGCATTTCTTGCTCCATCCAGACCCACAGTGGCTACCGGAATACCGGGAGGCATCTGCAGGATACTTAGAATGGAATCCCAGCCATCGATGGAAATGGATGCTTTGATGGGAACCCCGATTACCGGCAAGGGAGTCAGTGCTGCCACAACCCCGGGAAGGTGCGCCGCACCGCCTGCTCCGGCTATAATTACCCGGATCCCTCTCCCGGCTGCATTCCTGGCAAAGTCCATGGCCTGCTCGGGTGTTCTGTGAGCCGAGAGGGCATTGATCTCAAAAGGGATCTCAAATTCATCCAGCAGCTTGGCCGCCTGCTCCATAATGGGAAGGTCGGATGTGCTGCCCATAATAATACTGACTTTAGGATTCATCTGTTTATGTGGTTTTACGATGGATATCAGTTAACGAAAATACAATTATTTTTATTCCTGCTTCCGGATGTGTACCTTGAACATAAAATAGGACCCATGGAAGGCAAAAGTGTTCAGGTTCATGACAGGTATTTCAAACCCTATATTAACGAAGAGGAGATCCAGAAAGAAGTAGTTCGCCTGGCCGGGGAAATGAACCGGGATCTTGCCGGGAAGGATCCTATTTTTCTGGGCATTCTGAACGGGGCCTTTATGTTTGCAAGCGATCTGTACAAGCAACTCACCTTTCCCTGCCAGATTACCTTCCTCAAACTGGCTTCCTACAGTGGCACCATATCCACCGGCAGTGTCAAACAACTGATAGGTATTAACCTGGATCTGAAAGACCGTGTGGTGGTTGTACTGGAAGATATTGTGGATACCGGTGTAACCCTGGAAACCATCATCAGGCAGCTGTCCGGTTACGAGCCCCGGGAGATCCGGGTGGCCACTTTTCTTCACAAACCGGATGCCACCATCAGGGAAGTGAAACTGGATTACGTGGGAATCCGAATCCCGAATCATTTCATTATTGGATATGGACTGGATTATGACGGGTATGGCAGAAATTTCAGGCAAATCTACCAGATAGTAGATTCGTGAGATTAGACCTGCCAGCTGGTCGATTCATGATAATAGTTCTACCAGCTGGTCGATTAATGGAATAAGATTTACTATTTTTGGGGTCGTCAAAAAAACTGAAGAATCATGCTGAACATCGTACTATTTGGTCCTCCGGGATCGGGAAAAGGAACACAATCGGAAAAAATAATTAAGAAATATGGCTTGGTACATATTTCCACCGGGGACCTTCTGCGGGAAGAGGTAGCTGCCCAGACCGACCTGGGATTGAAGGCGAAAGAGATTATGGATAAGGGTGAACTGGTTTCCGATGAAATCGTGATCGGAATGATCCGGAAGAAAATTGAGGAAAATCAGAACGGAGCAGGATTTATCTTTGACGGTTTTCCCAGAACCGTGGAGCAGGCCAGGGAGTTGCGCAAGGCACTGACTGACTATGATGAACGGGTCAGTGTTATGATTTCACTGGAAGTTCCCCGGGAAGAGCTGGTAAAGAGACTTCTGAAGCGGGGCAAGGAGACCGGGCGCTCGGATGACAATATGGAAACCATCAATAACCGCATCGATGTGTACAACAGGCAGACTATCCCGGTAACCTATTACTACGATAAGATGCATAAACATGCAGCGGTGGACGGAATCGGATCGGTGGATAATATATTTGACCGGATCGTGAAGGTTATATCCAAAGTGGAAGATTAACAAGGTAAGATGTCCTTAACACATGTCCAATGCCAACTTCGTTGACTACGTAAAGATCTTTTGCCGCTCCGGTAAGGGAGGAGCAGGCTCTGCCCATCTGAGGCGTGACAAGTTCACGCGGAAGGGTGGACCGGACGGCGGGGACGGAGGAAGAGGCGGACATGTCATCCTAAAGGGGAATAAGCAGCTCTGGACCCTGCTTCACCTGAAATACCAGAAGCATGTATTTGCCACCCACGGAGAGAATGGTGGTTCGGCTCTCAAAACCGGGGCAAGCGGAAAGGATGCCTATATCGAAGTTCCGTTGGGAACCGTAGCCAGGAATGCGGAGTCCGGGGAAGTGCTAATGGAAGTGACCTCTCACCAGGAAGAGAAAATACTGCTCATGGGTGGACTGGGTGGCCAGGGAAATGATCATTTCAAGTCGGCCACTAATCAAACCCCCCGCTATGCCCAGCCAGGAGAGCCCGGTAAGGAGGGATGGTATGTGCTGGAATTAAAATTGCTTGCAGATGTGGGTCTGGTGGGAAAACCCAATGCCGGGAAATCGACCCTCCTGGCAGCTATGTCTGCTGCCAAGCCGAAAATTGCAGACTACCCGTTCACCACTCTGGTACCCAACCTGGGAATTGTCAAATACCGTGACAACCGCTCCTTCGTGATGGCTGATATTCCGGGTATAATCGAGGGAGCCAGCGAAGGCAAAGGCCTGGGGCACCGCTTCCTGAGGCATATTGAACGCAATTCCATGCTGATTTTTATGGTACCGGCGGACAGTAATGACATAAACTCAGAATACTATACCCTTCTGAAGGAGCTGGAAGAATATAATCCGGAATTGCTGGACAAGCAGCGCCTGCTTGTTATTACCAAATCTGACCTGCTCGACGAGGAACTTATGGATGAGATCCGGAAAGACCTCCCTGAGGTTCCGTACCGATTTATCTCGGCAGTAGCAAACCAGGGACTGGTCGCTTTGAACGATACCATATGGGATATGTTGAATTCCTGATGCATTATGGATTGGTTGCTTAAGATTGATACCCGGTTGTTCCTGGCCATTAACGGTTGGCATAATGAAACCTGGGATGGGATCATGTGGTGGATCAGCGGAAAAACCACATGGTGGCCTTTCTACCTTCTATTGCTTGTTTTCATGGCCTGGAGGAAGCGGGGACAATTGCTTCCCGTGATTGTTTTTATAGTGCTGGTGATCACGGTGACAGACCAGACTTCGGTACACTTTTTTAAGAACGTTTTCGAGAGACTCAGACCCTGTCATGAACCGGCACTGAATGGACTGGTTCACCTGGTCAACAATCGCTGCGGAGGCAGTTATGGATTTATTTCCTCACATGCAGCGAATTCGTTTGGAGTGACCTTACTGGTTTTGTTATGGATCCGGGAAAGATGGTTTACGGTACTCATGGTTGTCTGGGCACTGCTGGTGAGCTACAGCCGGATCTATCTCGGAGTGCATTACCCGGGCGATGTTCTGGTCGGCGGCCTGTGGGGCGCCTTTTGCGGCTGGATGGTTTTCCTGCTGTTCCGGTGGGTGCGCTTCAGATTGCCACAAAACTGGTGGATTGTCCGGGAGCCGCATCCGTCCGGACACTGACTCGTTGTTGTTATGCTTTGTACTGTCAGCCCTTATGTGAATCCGTATTTCAACCTGGCTTCAGAGGAATACCTGCTGAAGCACTTCGGGGAGGACCTGTTTTTACTTTACCGGAACACTCCCACCATTGTGGTGGGGAAACATCAGAATACTCTTGCAGAAATCAATCTGCCTTTCGTACAGGAACAGGGGATACTGGTGGCCCGCCGGATTTCCGGGGGAGGAACTGTTTTTCATGATCAGGGGAACCTCAATTTCGCCTTTTTCACCAGTGGGAAAGAAGGGGAACTGGTGAACTACAGGAAGGCTACCTTACCCATTATTGATGCACTGAAAGAAATGGGGCTTGAGGTCAGGCTGGGCAAACGCAATGAATTGTTGCTAAAGGGACGAAAGATCTCGGGCACGGCAAGCCATGTATTCAAAAACCGGGTGCTGCACCATGGAACCCTCCTGTTTTCTTCAGAGATGGAGTCACTCTCCGAGGCACTAAGGGGTGAGAAGGACCGGTTTACGGACCGGGCGGTAAAGTCGGTCCAATCCCGTGTGACCAATATCCGGAATCATCTGGAGGAGCCCGGGGACGTGGAGACATTTCAGGACCGGATCCTGAACCATATGCTCCGGATCCCGGGAAACAGTGCCTACCGGTTCAGCGAGGCGGATCTGACTGAAATTAAAGGATTAAGGGATTCCAAATTTTCCACCTGGGAGTGGAATTTCGGATATTCCCCCAAATACCAGTTCAACAAAAGCATATCGGTGAAGGCGGGACGTCTCGATTTCCATATGAATGTAGAAAAGGGGATCGTACGGGAGCTGAAGATCCTGGGGGATTTTCTGTCCCTGAAAGACATTGCCGTACTGGAACGGGCGGTGGCGGACACCATACATGATCCGGAAACCATGCGCAACAAACTTGAGGGTATCCGGGTATCCGAATACATTGTGGATCTGGAGAACGAAGAATTCCTGTCGGGTATGTTTTAAGAAAGAGGATGCCCTTCCGGGCACCCTCCTTACAAAACTAGTTTTCCAGGATCTCCTTCAGCTCCTGAATTTCACTTTTGCTGAATTTCCCGCTGATCATGCATTTCCCGCCCCTGATCTCTTCCGTGACCCGGGGTGCGGAAATCACCCTGTTTTTGTAGAGGATCACTAAATCCTTCCCGATGTTCTTTCTGGTCATGGCGGCCCACTTTTCTGCCGCTGACTCAGTGAACGTGATAGTAATTGCATAATTGTCATTCGGTTCGTCATAATCCACTCCAACTGCACTGATATCCTC
>CAYRLP010000215.1:0-5419 GCA_964424935.1 uncultured Bacteroides sp. | reverse complement strand
GTAAAGAACAGACTGGTATATCTACCCGGATTGCCTGGAATGGTGGTTATATCCTGAATCCTGAACTGGTGGGAAAACTGGGATTGCCGGAAACCTACATTGGTTCGCCCCTTGGCCTGTTGATTACCGGGGGGACCATGACGTCGGCCCCGCTATTTAACAAACCGGCCCTGCTGGTATACAAGGATGGGAGCCTCGATATTCAGCGTGTAAACTGCAGGGAGGGGCTGACCATTTCATGGGAAGGACATTCCCACACCTTTGGGAAAGAAGCATATAATGGCTCAGGTAATAAGCAGGGTTCTGCCTATTACGATCTTCTACATTCAGATCCGCTGATACAGGGAAACGGAAGAACCATCATCCGGCTCTCCGGAAATGTGGTCAAAGAAATCCTGAAAACCAAAGAGGGGGAAGAAGTGCCCCTGATCCCGGTGGGTCTTACCCTGGCTCTTGATCCAAAGGATGTTTTTGAAGGATTGAAACCAGGTGCGGTCATGAACCTGAGGATCCCGGGACTGGAAAAGGTAAGGCATGCCGTGGAGGCGGGTCCCCTGTTGCTGGATCGGGGAAACCCGCAAATCGATATGGAAGGGGAAGGGTGGACAGGAAGTAACTCCATTCGCACGCAGGCAGCAAGGATCGATTACACGGATATGCGGGGACCTAAGATCGCGGTGGGGATCAATCGTAAAAACCAGCTGGCGGTACTGACCATCAACGGACGGATCAGGGAATCGGTCGGAGCCACGCACCGGGATATGGCCGGGATCCTGCAAAAATACGGGATGGACAAGGCCATGGGATTTGATCCGGGGGGCAGCAGCACCCTACTGGTTGAAGGCAGTACGCTGAATATTTCTCCCTATAACAGCACCTATGAGATGGATCACTATGCACTTCCCCCCGAGCCAAGGGCAGTATCCAACGCCATCCTTGGATTTACAGAAGAATAGTTTATGCGGGGGCTCTATTTGCATATTCCGTTTTGCCGTCAGGCATGCAGGTACTGTGATTTTTATTTCACCGTAAGCCTGGGATATATGGACCAGTTCGTAGATGCACTGGTAAAAGAGATCAGGCAGAAAGGCGAACATGCACCCGGCCGTTCCCTGGAAAGCCTGTACCTGGGCGGGGGGACCCCTTCTCTTTTATCCGCAGCACATCTGGACAGAATACTGAACACCCTGCACAAATACTATTCCTTCAGGGAATCCAGCGAGTGGACCGTGGAATGCAATCCGGACGACCTGGACAAAACAAAACTCGAAAAGTTCAGGGACCTGGGATTCAATCGCCTGAGCATCGGGGTTCAATCTTTCTTTGAAAGGGACCTGAAAATCATGCGTCGATCCCACCATGCCGCACAGGCAGAAACCTCCGTACGCATGGCAAGCTCCAGTGGATTTGATCAGATTACCCTGGATCTCATCTATGGGATTCCGGGACAAACGGTTGCCGGGTGGGAAAAAAACATTGAGAAAGCGCTCTCCCTGCCGGTGAATCATCTTTCCGCTTATCACCTGACCTTTGAGCCGGGAACAGTATTTGATCACTGGAGGAGAAAGGGAAAACTGGTTCCGGTACCGGAGGAGGAAAGCGTATTACAGTACCGGATCCTGAGGGAAAAACTGCTAGCAGCAGGATTTGTGCATTATGAACTTTCCAATTTCGGCCGAGGGGGCACCGTATCCAGACACAATATGCTCTACTGGTCGGGGGCCCCCTACCTGGGGCTGGGCCCTTCGGCACACTCTTACGATGGAGAATACAGAAGCTGGAACATTGCTTCATTGAAACTGTACATGGCGCGTCTTGCATCCGGAGAAAAGATCAGCGAAACCGAACAGCTAACCCCCAGGGAGAGATACCATGATTATCTGATCACATCACTCCGGACCAGGTGGGGAGCCGATGCAGCCCATATGGAACAGGACTTTGGCAAGGAATATCGCGGGTATTTTGAGAAGCAGGCTCAGCCATTTCTGCTTTCCGGAGCTATGAAAAAGGAGAACGGGCGCTGGATCATCGAGCCCGGACAATGGCTGATCACCGACCACATCCTTCGGGACCTTTTTATGGATTAGACTCCGGCGGCCGATCTGGCCGTTTCAATAAGTTGCTCAAGTTTTTCACGGAGGGTATGATAACTGAAGTATTTCTTCCCCAGCTCAAAGTTGTACGTTGCGATTTCAGCAGCCAGGTCCGGATTGTAAATGATCTCTGCCATATCCTTGACAGCCTCCTCATTCAGCTCTCCGTTTTCAATCATGACCGTCCTGAAGCCCTTGCTGCCAATATCCGGCATATAAACGGGTTCGTAGTTATTGACAAAGATCGGACGCCTGGCCAGGACCGCTTCCACAAAAGCATTGCCAAATCCCTCGTACGTGCTGAAATAGGTGCATGCCGTAGCTCTTGCATAGGCATCCGATAAAGAAAAACGCACCTCGTTGTTCGAATTGGAAAGACCTTTGTTATGGAACAGGTGGTAGGCAAAACTGACCTGTTCACCCAGGTGCAGTTCATGAATCAGGTTAACCAGTTCATTGTAATAGGCACTTCCCGCATCATCCGCATAGTTCCCGGTTATGATCAGTTTCACCTTTTTGTCATGAAGCTCATAAACCAGCCGGATGGCAGACTCGATTCCCTTGCGCCTGACAATTCGGGTGATCTGAAACAGGAACAGATCATCATTGGTGAAACCCATATGCTGGGCAAGCCTTTCATTCTTTTCATTTGGCAATCCAAAGGGTTTATCGAAGTCCATCACGTTGGGAACAATGGTCGCATCACGACCGAAGCGTTCCTTTAATGTGTCGGCTGCATGGGTATTAATAACAGCATGCACAGAATTGGGTGCACGCAGGGGAAACACCTCAGAAATAAAATCATTGATCTCCTTATGCGGCGATATGTACCGGTCGCCCCGTTCCCATGCAAAATCATGATCATGGGTGATGGTCGGGATCCCGGTTTTGTGAACCGCCTTGTTAATGGCCATACCCATTTCCAGGTGAGAGGGGAGCGCGGAGGCATTTTCAGAAATGATCAGCTCGATCTTCCGTTCCTGCAACCAGTTCATGATCTTTTTGTAGATCACTTTTGAATAGAGATTCAGATGTTCAATCAGCTCCTCCTCATCGGTTTCAGGATAAAAGAAGGCCTTTTTCTGACTCCAGAAGCTTTCCGGAGAGAAAAAGGACATTTCAGGCACCAGGGTTTCCGTCTCCGGGTCCATCGGACGTTCCTGATACTGGCCCGAAAGCGTGAACACCCGGTGTCCCATATTCCTCAGGACATCGATCCACTTTTCGGTTTCCAGAGCTACGCCATCAACGCCACCGATCCTTCCAATTATGATACCGATATTCATACAGGGGAGGGGAAATTATTTAAGCACAAAAGAAGCTGAACCGATCTGCTTCCCTTCTGCATAGAGTTCAACTGTATGTTCACCGGGCACGATTTCCCCGTCATTGGTCCAGAATATGGAAATCGGCAGGTCTTCATTCTCGTAGTTGACCACCCGGGATGCCGAAGCGGGAAGCTCCTCCTCATTAAAGGTAACCATTTCCAGGTCCGGTGATCCCAGTACGACCTGGTCGGGCCTGATAATCCGGAGATATATTTTCTTTTCACCGGCAGGGGTTACCTTGTTGGCCCGAAGCACAAAATCGACCCGGACCTTTTCAGCGGTTCTGATCCTGGAAGACTCCTTGTCGCGTTTATTTAAAAGCACCAGATTGATCTGGGAGGCCTGGAGGGTAGTGGCCAGGTCTTTAATCTCTTCCAGCTGGTCTTTATCCTTTTCCAGCTGTTCTTTTTCCGTGGTAAGACGAAGCTCGGTATTGCGCAGCTGCTTGTTCTGGGCCAGCAACTCCTGGTTTTGCATATTCAGGGAGTCAATCTGTACAATGTAGCTGCGTAAGACGGAACGCAGGGTTTCCATTTCTTTCCGGTACATACGAATTTTATATGCATCTTCAGCCTGCATGGAAATTAGCTTGTCAATTTTATCCTGTTGCAGTTTCATTTCTGCCTGAATTTCCAGGTTGTTGGTTTCCAGTGTGTCGTATCTGTAATAGATATTACGTAATTCCCGCTCCAGAGAATCTTTCTCCATACGGAAAAACTCCGTTTTCTCAGCCAGATCTTCAGAAACAAGATTCAAATTTTTACGCGTATCAAGCAGCATGTAGACGGCAACGGCAAGGATTACCAGTAACAAGCCGAGGACCCCGTACAACGCATTTACATTGGTTTTCTTTTCCGTCATAGCTTCAATATTTATTTTTGACAAATATAAACATTACCCGCCAGCATTTGAGCTAACCTCTTCGAGGGTAATAATATTGTTCACAATGGCATAGATAATTAGCCCGGAAACGGATTTAATTCCGAGCTTGCTGTTGATATTTTTCCGGTGCGTCATGACCGTATGGGTGGAAAGAAACAATTTCTCCGCTATCTGACGATTGGTGAGGCCCATGGAAATTAATTTAACAATTGTTATTTCGCGCGGGGACAAATCCACGGATGGGGTTTCCGGATCTTTGTCTTCCCGCTGGTCAAGCAGGGTCCGGATCTTTCGGAGGATGGTCTCTTTATCGTCCGTAAGCATAATGGAAGCGGAAGGTTCCGGTCCGGGTCTGTTTGCTGGCTGGTTGTTCAGTTGAGACTCTTCCAGAAGTATGGTTTTATCAAGAAGTCCGGGCTCAGAAATGAAAAGGTGTTCCAGGCGGTCAAATTCAGGCTGACCGATCAGGATAAAGTCCACATGATGATGTTTAAGATAAGGCATAAAGGTTTCATCTGATCCAAATTCTTTCAGCACCCTAATGCCCTGTACACGGTTCAGGATGGAGAGCACTCCTTTGCGAATCAGATAGGAGTTGCTGACGACTATGAAACCCGAAATTTTCATCCGGGTGTTGCACGGGTTAACAAAATGCTTTCCAGTTCAGCCACACGGGGTATCAGAACCTTATCTTCAACATCGGCATGATCGACCAGATCCTTCATCAGTGCTGACAAATCCCGCAATACCTGGTGGCACAGCTGGAGGTCCTTGAAAGGAGGAAGGTATTTGATGATCAGTTCTGAAAGATGTTTCAGGCTTGTTTCCAGGCGGTCGTGTTCTTTTTCAAACTCCCTGATGGAATAGCTTTGCAGTTTGCGGACAAAGCGGGGGTCGGGCTTATCCAGGGCCGCCTGTTTCTCCAACTCAAGCACATAGGGCAGAATCTTCTCTTCTTCCTGGGAGATATGGTCCATGAAATCCTTTTTATAATCATTGAAAAAGTTGGTGACAAGGCTGATTTCCTTGCCTGAAAGATTGGAGTCTTCCAGCAGGCGGTGCAGTTTCTGTTCTACCATAGGCAGGGCAACCTCCTTGTAATAGGCATGGGTGGAC
>CAYRLP010000214.1:0-5433 GCA_964424935.1 uncultured Bacteroides sp. | reverse complement strand
AGTGGCCTTGATTTTTATTTGCCTATGTAGAATCAGACGATTTTATGTAAGTTTAGCAGTCTAATCTGAGATCAACACGAATATGGAGCAGCTGAAAGATACATTCTTAAGTTTATACGGAGCCAGTGATAAGGAGATCCGGCTCTACTTTTCACCGGGAAGAGTGAACCTGATCGGGGAACATACCGATTACAATGGCGGATATGTATTCCCTTGTGCTCTTTCCTTCGGAACCTACCTGGTGACTCGGAAAAACGACCGGCGGCTGGTCCGTTTTGCCACCACGAATTTTGATCACCGGGGGGAGGTGAAACTGGATGAACCTTTTGAGAAGGAAGGGAATTCCTGGATCAACTATCCGGTGGGTGTGCTGAACGAGTTCCGCAAACTTGCCAGGGAGATCGAAGGGGTGGATCTGCTCTACTCCGGGGATATACCCAACGGAGCAGGACTCTCCTCCTCGGCTTCCATTGAGATGGTCACCGCCTTTGCTATGAATGACCTGTTCGACTTCGGATTTGACCGGATGGAACTGGTGAAGCTTTCGCAGCATGCGGAGAACCAGTTTGTGGGAGTAAATTGCGGAATCATGGACCAGTTCGCCTCAGGTATGGGAGCCGAAGACCACGCCCTGTTCCTGAATTGTGACACACTCGACTATAAGCGGGTTCCCCTGAGACTGGAAGGGATGAAGATTGTGATCGCCAATACCAACAAGCGAAGAGGTCTAGCAGACTCAAAATACAATGAGCGAAGGGCCCAGTGTGAAGCAGCATTAGAGGCTCTTCGCACAGAGAAAAATTTCAAAAACCTGAGCGCTCTGGATCTCGAAGAGTTTCACCGACTATCCCATCTGATTCCTGATGAAACGGAACGGCGGAGAGCACGCCATGTAATTTCTGAGAATAACCGTACGCTGCGTGCGGTTGAAGCACTGAATCAGGGGGACCTTACTGAATTTGGACACTTAATGAACCAGTCCCACGATTCGCTCCGGGACGATTACGAGGTCACGGGAAAAGAACTGGATACCCTCGTGGAGGAGGCGCGCAAGGTGGAAGGAACCATCGGAAGCAGAATGACGGGCGCCGGTTTTGGCGGATGCACGGTCAGCATCGTCAAAGAAGATGCTGTGGAAACCTTTATCCGTGAGGTGGGCAGGGCCTATCTCGAGCGTACCGGACTCAAAGCCGATTTTTATGTGGCCGAGATCGGGGACGGATCCAAGCGAATTACCTGACCCGGATTTCAGTCTTTAAAAGTGCTTCTTCGGCGGAAGAGGGACCTACCATGATCTCATAGCGTCCCGGCTCCACCACATAGTCCCCCGCCCCCTCGTCGAAACAGGCCAGTTCCTCCGGGTCCAGGGTCATCGATACCACCAGGGTCTGTCCGGCTTTGACCCGGACACGTTCAAATCCCCGGAGCTCCCTCAGGGGGTGCACCTTCTCTGATTCCGGGTTGCGGATATAAAGTTGAACCACTTCCTCGCCGTCCAGGTCTCCCCGGTTACTGACATCCACACTGACGGTCAACTGCTCGTTCGGATCCATCTCCTCCTTATCCAGAATCAGGTTGTCATAGGTGAATCGGGTATAGCTTAGGCCATAGCCAAAGGGATAGAGCACCTCTCCCTCAAAATAGCGGTAGGTTCGGCCCTGCATCGCATAATTTTCAAAGGGGGGCAAGTCATCCACCGAAAGGTAAAAGGTCAAAGGCAACCGACCGGCCGGATTGTAATCACCGAACAGTACATCGGCCACGGCCTCTCCGGCTGCTTCTCCCCCATACCAGGCCTGAAGGACCGAGGATACCTGATCCTGCTCCCTGGTGATGGAGACAGCCGAACCGGTCATCAGGACCAGGGTGACTGGTTTTCCGGTGGCAGCGATCTGGCGGATCAGATTGCGCTGGACGGCAGGCAGATCGAGGGTAGTCCTGTCTCCTGCCTGAAAGCCCTCCAGTTCCAATCCCCGCATCTCCTCCCCTTCCAGCCTTGCTGTGAGACCCATGACCATCACCACATGATCGGCCCATCGGGCAGCCTGTAAGGCCTCCCAGGCCAGCGGCAGATCCGGTTCCTCCCAGTGAAGGGTACAATTGGCATCTCCGTGCCGGTCCTGCATCAGTATTTTGATACGATAGACCTTTCCTGCAATCAGATCCACGTTCCGGTAAACCTTATCGGGATGATGAATGTTGTTGTGGCGTATCAGCGTGTCCCCGTCAAGGATCAGACGGAAGAATTTGCCGTAGGCACCAAGGGCATGGATTCCGGTCCGGCCGGGAACCAGAACACCGCTCCACTCCACCGAATACTGATCGTCGATCAAACCTTCCACAGGAGGCTCTCCGTCCCACCAGTAAAAGTCAACCGCCGTATCCACGCGCTGGAAAAGCGGCTCTCCGGTGTGGTCCAGGTTCGGGTAGAAGGCTGCCTGCAGGCCGTGGACCTCCGACTCCGGGTCGGTAAGCAGATTAGTGGCCGGAACAGCCGTCAGGTAGGGCAATCCACTATGATGGGGACAGCCCTGGGCATAGCGAACCTCGGTATCTGCACCCAGCTTCGAACGGATCCCCTCCAGGACACTTACCGGATCCACAGGGGTCCCGTTGTAATTGCCGTTCTGAACATCCACGTTGTCCGCATTCGGACCGATAACTGCAACCCGCGCCAGGTCCTTGCTGAGCGGCAGGGTTTGATTCTCATTTTTCAGGAGGACGATCGATTTGCATGCCATCTCCCTGGCCACCTCCTTATGTGCCGCTGAGGCCAGGGTATCCACCGGATAGTCAGACCATGGAACCATCTCATCCGGATCAAACATTCCCAGCTTCATGCGGGCCAGCATTAACCGTGTCACCGCCACATCAATCTCTTCCTCGGCTATCAGTCCCCGGCTTACCGCCGTTACCAGCCCTTCATACCGATCCCCGCAATTCAGGTCGGTTCCTGACAGCACGCCCAGGGCTGCGGCCTCCTCCCGGTTATTCACCACATGGTGACCCCGGTAAAAATCGCTGATGGCGCCGCAATCGGAAACAACGTAACCCTGGAAGCCCAGTTCACCCCTTAGGAGTTCCTCCTCGAGCGGAGCACTTCCACAGCAGGGCTCTCCCATGTAACGGTTGTAGGCACACATAACGGAATATACGTGTCCCTGCTCCACGGTTTTTTTAAAGGCAGGCAGGTAGGTATCCCTGAAATCCCGCTCGCTGACCACTGCATCAAATTCGTGGCGCAGGGGCTCAGGGCCGCTATGTACTATATAATGTTTGGAGGTGGCCACCGTTTTCAGGTAACGCGGATCGTCGCCCTGGAGCCCTTTGATAAACTGAACCCCCATTTCCCCGGTCAGGTAGGGATCCTCCCCGTAGGTTTCGTGTCCCCTTCCCCATCTGGGATCCCTGAAAATATTGATATTGGGCGACCAGAAGGTAAGACCCTGGTACATCCCGTGCTTTCCGCGGGCAAAATAGTCATGGTACTTGGCCCTCGCTTCGGTGGAGGTGATGTCTGCCATGCGGAACATCAGATCCCGGTCGAAGGTGGCAGCCATCCCGATGGCCTGGGGAAAGACGGTTGCCTTGCCCGAACGGGCCACTCCGTGCAGACATTCGTTCCACCAGTTGTACTCGGGGATCCCGAGCCGTTCCACTGCATCAGCATAGTGGGTGAGCTGTCCCACCTTTTCCTCCAGGGTCATTCGGGAAACCAGGTCCGCTGCCCGGGTCTCAAAATCAAGTCGGGTATTCAGGTAGGGTGGCCGGTTCATTTCACAGGACGAAAGCAGGAGAAACAGGAAAATGATGAGCGTGGCTTTGGTTTTCATGGGATTCATTCCTTTTATGCTAGGGTTTATAAACCCATCAATGTACAAATTTTATTGCTTTTCATCCAGTTCTCATTATCTTCATATGAACTAATTCTTTGCATATGAAAACCACCTTTATGAAAGCAAGTACCTGTTCCATCATCCTGTTCCTGATCCTGCTCACCGGTTACACCACCGCTTCCCGGGCCCAGGAGGCAAACGCGCTGACAGAAGCGGATTACCAGCAGGCCGTATCCATGCTGAGCGGCCCTGTGAATGCACTCGTCGATCGTGCCATCAGGCCCCAGTGGCTGGAAGATGGCCGGATCTGGTACAGCTCCACCACGGAAAACCAGGAGGAGTTCAAGCTGGTAGATCCGGTCAGCAAAAAAGTGCTGACGGCCGGGTCCAGAACGGAACTGTTTGAGAAAGGCGGGGTAGATGCCGAAACAGGCAGGAGATCCCGTCTGGAGGTACGATCCCCGGATGGCCGGTATGCTGCATATATTAAGGATTGGAATCTATGGCTCCGGGAGCTCTCGACCGGGGAGGAAAAGCCACTGACCACGGATGGTATTGAAAATTTTGGCTATGCCACGGATAACGCCGGGTGGAAGCACAGTGACCGGCCTATCCTCAGTTGGTCGCCCGACTCCAGGAAGATTGCCACCTTCCAGCAGGATCAGCGGCACGTGAGCACTATGTACCTGGTCAGAACCCAGGTGGGGGCCCCGGAACTCATGGAATGGAAGTATCCCCTGCCCGGAGATGAAGATATAATCAGGATCCATCGGGTAATTATCGACATCAGCGGTGAACCGGAACTGATCCGCCTGAAACTGGCTCCTGATGCCCGGAGGGGTTCCCTGTGTGACGACATCTCCTGTGAGGGGGGACTGGACGACGTGGCCTGGAGCGAGGACAGCAGGAAACTGGTATTTGTTTCCACGAGCCGGGACCACAAACAGGAGCAAGTGCGGATGGCCGATTGCGAAACCGGTGAAGTTACTCCGATTTTCGAAGAGATCGTGGAAACCCAGTTTGAATCGGGACAGGGCACCATAAACTGGAAGTATCTGTCCCGGTCCAACGAAATCATCTGGTATTCGGAACGGAGCGACTGGGGCCACCTCTATTTATATGATGCGGGGACCGGACAGTTAAAGCATCCGATCACCTTGGGCAGCTTTGTGGTCCTGCAGGTTCTGCAGGTGGATCAGGAAAACCGCCGGATCTATTTCACAGGCAGCGGAAGGGAGAAAGGCAATCCCTATTACCGTTATCTTTACCGTGTGGATTTCAGCGGGGAGAACCTGACCCTGCTGACACCCGAACCCGGGGATCATTCGATCCGCTTCTCTCCCGACGGGACCAATTTTACGGACTCCTATTCCCAACCAGATGTCCCCCCGGTACACCAGGTCCGTAACACAGACGGAGAGCTGGTGACCCTTCTGGAAAAGACCGATATTTCACGCCTGAAAGCCAGCGGCTGGAAGCCTCCCAGGACCTTCACCGTCAAATCGGCCGACCAGCGCTGGGACCTTTACGGGCTGATGTATACTCCCACTGAGATGGAAGAGGGAAAAAAATATCCCGTGATCGTATACATCTATCC
>CAYRLP010000213.1:0-5458 GCA_964424935.1 uncultured Bacteroides sp. | reverse complement strand
GGGCTGGATCATAATAGTTTTGGCATCGGGGGTGCTGATATTGGATACCTGGTTCAGGGGTGTTAGTGTTCCGTAATAATCCACCTTTACTCCGTCCAGTATATGTACGTTGGCTTTTCCGGCCCGGATACGCATCAGCTCATTATCGAGGTGTTCAATGGCTTTTTCCATGCGTTCTTTGGTCATTTCGTAGATCAATTGGACTTCTTCATTCATGATCACAAGTTTTCGTACGGAGCCTAAATTATTTAAATTTTGATTAAAGTTCCAATTTTTTCCCCCGAAAGAAGCCGTTTCAGATTTCCTTTTTCGTTCATGTTGAAGACGATAATGGGGAGCCCGTTCTCCTTGCACATGGCAAAGGCGGTCTGATCCAGGATCCGCAGCTCCTTCTCCATGGCTGCCGAGAAAGTCAGTTCGTCGTACTTTTCAGCATCCGGATTTTTCTCCGGATCACTGGTATACACCCCGTCCACACGGGTCCCCTTCAATACCACATCGGCTTCCATCTCCACGGCCCGGAGCGTGGCTGCCGTATCGGTGGTAAAGTAAGGATTCCCCGTTCCGCCCGAAAAGATGACAATTTCGTTACGCTCCAGGGCTTCAATCACCCGTGGCTTGTAATAGTACTCAGCAACCGGTTCCATACGGATGGCTGTAAAATGCCTGGCCTTCACGCCTTTGGACTGGAATGCTGAATGCAGTGCCAGCCCGTTGATAACCGTGGCGAGCATGCCCATGTAGTCCCCCATAACCCCGGAAAAACCCGCGTACCCCCCCCCCAATGCCCATGTAGTCCCCCTTCACCCGGTCAAACCCGGCTTCCACCCCGGACATGCCCCTGAAAATGTTGCCGCCCCCGATCACGATCCCCACCTGGGTTCCCATGCGGGATACCTTGATGATCTCCTCGATATAATCGGTAAGTCTCTGGGAATCGATACCGTGCGACCGGCCGGCCATCAATGCTTCCCCGCTCAGTTTAAGCAAAATCCGTTTGTAGTTCATGGAAGGGACATTTTCCCCAAAAGTAGAAAAAAAAAGGCTGTCCTGCACGATGCAGAACAGCCTTCATCAAGTACCAAAGTTCTCTTACTTCACAGAAAACCGCTTGAATCCGGTGACCTCAAGGTCCTTGTCGGCCTCTTTGATGTACTGGCCTACGGTTTTCTTGTTATCTTTTGTAAATTCCTGATTCAGCAGGGTGTTCTCCTTGAGGAATTTCTTGACCATCCCTTCCGCAATGCGGTCCACAATGTTTTCGGGTTTGCCTTCATCCAGGGCCTTGGCACGTCCGATCTCTTTCTCTTTGGCAATCACCTTCTCGGGAACGTCTTTTTCATCAACGGCAATGGGGGCCATGGCAGCGATCTGCATGGCAACATCCTTGGCCACCTGCTCATCCACATCACTCTTGTTGAACCCGACCAGGGTGGCCAGGTTGTTTCCCATGTGGTTGTAGGCCTGTACTTTATCTGCCTTGATAAAATCAAAATAGGTCAGTTCCAGTTTTTCACCGATAGTCCCTGATTGTTCGGTGATCAGATCCGACAGGACTTTCCCGTCCGTGGTAAGTGCCTTCAGCTCTTCCAGGTTTGCGGGTTTTTTAGCGAGAGCCAGGTCCAGGATTGAAGTGGCGAATTTTACAAAGTCCTCGTTCTTGGCTACAAAGTCGGTTTCACAATTCAGGGAGATCATGGCGCCATAGGTACCTTCCACTTTGGCCTGCACATTTCCTTCTCCGGCTTCGCGATCGGCCCGCTTACTGGCGATGGCCTGGCCTTTTTGTCGAATGATATCAATCGCCTTGTCGAAATCACCACCCGCTTCCTGCAAGGCTTTTTTGCAGTCCATCATACCGGCACCGGTGGTTTTCCTCAATTTTGCAACATCTGCAGCTTTAATTTCGGCCATTCTATTATTGTCTTTAATGGGGTTATTTAATACTATGATTAGGTTTTGGACTCTTCCTTTGCCTTAACCTTCGGTTCTTCAGCAACTTTGGCTTCCGGCTCCTCTGCAGCCTTGGTTTCCGGTTTTTCTTCAGCTTTAACTTCTGCTTCGACGTCTACCTTCTCAGCCTTCTTTTCAGCCTTCTCTTCTTTCTTCTCCTCCTTCTTTTCAGCTTTCTTCTCTTCCTTCTCTTCTTTCTTCTCCTCCTTCTTTTCAGCCTTCTTCTCTTCCTTTTCAGCCTTCTTCTCTTCCTTTTCGGCTTTCTTCTCTTCCTTCTTCTCAGCCTTCTCTTCTTTCTTCTCTGCTTTCGCTTCCTTCTTCTCCTCCTTCTTCTCTTCCTTTTCGGCTTTCTTTTCAGCTTTGGCTTTGATTTCTGAGGCTTCTTTCTCTTTCTCCATCTTCCGTTCATTCAATCCTTCGGCAATAGCTTCAGCCACATATCCGACAATCAGGGAGATAGACTTGGATGCATCATCGTTTGCGGGGATCGGGAAGTCAATGTCGCGCGGATCCGAGTTGGTATCCACCATGGCAAATACCGGAATGTTCAGGCGGTTGGCTTCACGAACTGCGATGTACTCTTTGTGGACATCCACCACAAACATGGCGGCGGGCAGGCGGGTCAGGTCTGCAATGGAACCCAGGTTCTTCTCAAGTTTGGCACGCTGGCGCTCGATCTGAAGCCTTTCACGCTTGGACAGGGTTTCAAAGGTTCCGTCAGCGGCCATTTTGTCGATGGCGCCCATCTTCTTCACGGCCTTCCGGATGGTGGGAAAATTGGTAAGCATGCCACCCGGCCAGCGCTCGGTCACGTAAGGCATGTTAATGGCTTTTACCTTTTCGGCAACAATATCTTTAGCCTGCTTCTTCGTGGCAACGAAAAGGATCTTCCGGCCGCTTTTGGCGATCTGCTTCATGGCGTTGGCCGCCTCGTTCAGTTTTGCTTCGGTTTTGCCCAGGTCAATGATGTGGATCCCGTTCTTCTCCATAAATATATAAGGAGCCATGGCAGGATTCCATTTTCTCTTCAGGTGGCCGAAATGCACCCCTGCATCCAATAATTCTTTAAAACTTGTTTTTGGCATTTTTTTAAATTTTGCTGGTCAATCAACAGGTAGCCCCAATACGGGAGTCCTGCCAATTTCGCAATGTTTAAAAATCGATCTTCTCTAACGTTTGCTGAACTGGAACCTCTTCCTGGCTTTGGGCTGACCGGGTTTCTTGCGTTCCACAACTCGGGGATCGCGGGTCACAAAACCTTCGGCCCGGAGGGTCGGTTTGTATTCGGGGTTGATTTTGATCAGGGCCCTGGCAATCGCAAGACGCAGCGCTTCGGCCTGACCGCTCATTCCCCCGCCGTTCAGGTTTACCTTGATATCGTAGCTGTTCCTGATCTCCAGGAGATTCAGGGGCTGCTCAACAATGTAATGAAGTTGTTTATCGGGAAAATAGTCTTTGAAATCTCTGTTGTTTACGATAATCTGTCCTTTGCCTTCACTCACATATACCCTGGCAATGGCGGCTTTCCTTCTTCCTATCGTATTGATCACTTCCATGGTTCTATTTGATTTTATTTAAGTCGAGTTTCTTGGGCTGCTGAGCTTCGTGCGGATGCTTGTCAGTTGTGTAGACATACAGATTCTTGAATATGGCATTACCCAGCCTGTTTTTTGGAAGCATTCCCTTCACAGCCCTTTCAACGATCGCTTCGGGTTTCTTGCTCATCAGATCCTTGGGAGACTGTGTGCGCTGCCCGCCGGGATATCCGGTATGGCGCACATACTGCTTGTCGCTCATCTTGTTCCCGGTAAGTATGACCTTGTCGGCGTTGATCACAATCACATTATCTCCGGTATCCGCGTGCGGAGTGAAGCTGGGCTTATGTTTCCCCCTGAGAACCATGGCAACTGCCGAAGCAAGACGCCCCAGCACCTGGTCCCTGGCATCAATGATGTACCACTCCTTCTCAACGGTCTCTTTGTTTGCCGATACGGTTTTGTAACTTAATGTATTCACTTTTATTCGTTTTGTGCCTAATTTTGTGGATCGCAAAAATACAATTAATTTCTGTAAAACAAGAAGATATCAACAATAAATTTGTTGAAAACCAGATGCTCTGATTATCAGGCAGATACAAAAATGAAGACTCATGTATAAAACGGGTTTTCGGGTACATTCATAACTACTTTTTCTACTTTCGTGGAAAAAGCCAGAAAAACATCTTTGCGATGCAATAGAACAAGGTTTGAAAATGTTATTATTTTAGTACCGCTGTTCACCTATGCAACTAACCCGAAGACAGATTCATGAACAGGTGTATTTCTATACACTCGTCCTGATCGCCGTGAGCATTCCTCTCTCTGTTTTTATCACCTCCATGTCCATAATCCTGCTTGCAGTCAACTGGTTTGCGGAAGGGCGGTACAGGGAGAAATGGGACAAATTCGCTTCGAACCGGGCCCTGCAGCTTTTCCTTCTCATCTTTGCCCTGCAGCTGCTGGGACTGCTCTGGTCGGAGAACCTGGATTACGGGTTGAAACTGGTGAAGATCAAGATCCCCCTGCTGGCACTGCCCGTGATTATTGCCACCTCACGTACCCTGGACATGCAGCAGGTAAGACGAATCCTGCTGCTGTTTACCCTGGCCATATTCGCCGCAACACTGGCTTCCATATTCACACTGATCGGATGGTTCGGTGAAGACATAGACGGTTACCGGGACCTGAGCCTGTTTACCGATCATATCCGGTTCTCCCTGCTGGTTGTGATGTCCCTGCTGATCTCCCTTTACTTCCTGTTTTTTCAGAGTCCCCGGGTGTCCAGGGCGGAACGTATCTATCACCTGGTCCTGCTGATCTGGTTCCCGGTGTTTCTGATTCTGCTGAAATCCCTGACCGGAATTTTTGTGGCCGTGGTGCTGGGTTTCCTGATCCTCCTGCGGCTGCTCTTCGCGATCCGCGAACCGGTTTACCGGTTCATGCTGCTGGTGGCCGTAGTCATGATACCCCTGTTCTCCTACCTGTACGTCGGTCACGCCGTGGATAAGTTTTATACGGTGGATGCGTCGGTGCTGGAGGACCTGGATCCTTTTACCATCGAAGGGAATTCCTATGAACACCATCCGGATAGCAGGGAAATCGAAAACGGGCACTACGTCTGGCTCTACGTATGCGATACCGAGCTTGAAAGGGAATGGAACAGGGTGAGCGATATGGATTTTTACGGGAGAACCAAGAACGGAGCCTCCCTTCGGACCACCCTGATCCGATTCCTGACTTCAAAGGGTCTGCGGAAGGATGCGGCAGGGGTAAAACAGCTTTCTGAAGCAGAGATCCGGGCTATTGAAAGAGGAACGGCCAACTATATCTATCTGAGCCGTTTCAGGCTCTACCCGCGGATCTATGAGGTGATCTGGGAGTTCGACCGGTACGGGCTGGGGGATTCGCCCAACGGGAAATCGGTCGTGCAGCGTTATCTCTATCTTCAGGCCGCCTGGTCCATCGCC
>CAYRLP010000212.1:0-5468 GCA_964424935.1 uncultured Bacteroides sp. | reverse complement strand
AACTATGGAAGTGCCCTTGGGGGCATATCCATACTTATGCGCATCCAGGGATATGGAAGTGACCCCGGGAACCCTGAAGTCAAATTCCGGAACCGGATATCCCAGGTCCTCCAGAAACGGCAGCATGAATCCCCCCATGCAGGCATCCACATGCAGGAGCAGCTTGTGCCTGGAAGCAATGCTGCCCAGCTCTTTCACCGGATCCACCACACCATATGGATAACAGGGGGCGGAAGCGACAAGCAGGATCGTTTGAGGGGTAATGCTCTTTTCCATGGCAGCAGGATCTGCCCTGCCATCCTTGCTGACCGGAACCACCACCGGTTTTAAGGACAGGTAGTGGCAGGCCTTCAGAAAGGCCGGATGCGCCGTTTCAGGAAGCACCACCTCAGCGTTTACCTGCTCCCCGAATAACGCTCTGGCCCGCTCCCGTGCCACGTTCAGTGCCATGAAAATGCTTTCGGTACCTCCGGTAGTGACACTCCCCGAAACATGCTGGTTTCCATGCATTAATTCAGCGGTCATCCCCACCACCTCTTTTTCAAATTTCTTCAGGGAAGGGAAAGCCGTTGGATTCAGGGTACTCTCATACTGAAAAGCTGACCGGTAAATTTCCGATGGCTCCGCATACCGGTCTCCCGGATGAAATACAAAACCGAAGGTCTTACCCTGAGCCCATTTTGCATCATCCGTTTTGTGATCCGGCAGCATATGTTTCAGTACTTCCGATGAAATACCCTTCTCCTTAAATTTCTTTTCCTTTTTCATTGCAGGCTATTTTAATATGAAAGCAAGGCTAAGACCCAGAAAATTACCGATGGCATAACCGATCAATGAAAGAGAAATACCAATGGTAATGAGATTCCTGTTCCTGATCGCCTGGGCCACAGGCGCAATAAAGGGCGCTCCATAAATGGCCGCGGTGGAGGAAATGATCAGTATATCCCTGTCAACCCTGAAAAGCATTGCCAGGAGATAATGCAGAAGGATACTGCCCAGGACCACAAAACCGCAGAACCAGAAGAGCGCCGAACTGGCTGCTATGAGTTCTGAAAAGTTTGCCATGGATCCCATGGCCACGGCGAACACCAGCATCAGGTAGTTGGCTGTGGAAAAGGTTCCCGGCAGCAATCTGATCTTTGCGATAAAGGAGGTTGCAATTCCAAAAGTGGTAATAAGCAGTATGACCAAGGGTAATTTAAGCTCGTCAAAGATCAGTATTGAACTCCCGGCGGCAATCCCTACCAGCCCCACGGTAAGAGCCAGACCGGTGGCAATTTGAAGTAAGTTTCCCCGGCTTTCCAGATGATTGGCTTCAGTCTCACCCGTATCAGATCCGTTCTGAGTGTTGCTTCTAACAGGAAGTACCTTTGTCAGAACATGCTTTGCCACAGACAGCAGGAAAAAGAAGTAGATCCCTGTGAATACAATATCGGCGCTGTTGAGCAGAATAAAGGTTTCTTCCTCCACCTCCAGTGCGATCCCGATAGCATTCATATTCTGGGTCCCTCCTGTATATACCCCTACGATCATCCCGGATGCATTATACGCATCATGTATGCGCTCCCTGAACACCCAGAAAGCAAGACTGGCAATTACAACAACACTGACAACCCCAAGAAAAAATGAGAACAATGCAGGCTTTACCTGCTTTAACAAGATTGGCAGGTGCGCAGAAAAAAGTAAAAGGGGGATAGCCAGAATAACAGAAGTCATCGTACTGTATTCCAGGACCTCCTGATTCAAAGAGATCCATGGGAGATTCCCTATCAGCATTCCCACCAGGTAGCATATGATGATCGGTGAAACCCAACGAACAAATCGCACTTTCTTTTCTGCCCAAAGCACCAGGAAGGGGAAACTCAGCAGGAATAAAACGAAGATGGAAGTCTGTAACATGGAGTTTAGCATTGAGATTTCAGAATTAAAATTAAGGTACTGGTCCACCGGGATGAAACGGATTTACCCTTCGGGATTCTGTTGATTTGCAGTATTTGAGAATCGGGATATGAAATAACTCCCGGGAAGGCGGAGCTGTGATTTATTACTACAAAAACGGGTGCATTGGGATTATTTGCAAATGTTGAGTACTACCCTTTTGCAGGAATTAATGGAAAATCCCAATTCATAATTGCATCCTCACCTTGTCGATCTTGTCGTGCAGTATCCGGAAAAACCTGTTCCGTTGTTTCTCAGCCGTACCACTGATGAGTATGGATTTGGAAAGGAGGTTCTGTCCCCAAGCATAGTTGTACTCGAAGAATGCCCTGTCGCGTGATTCCATCAGGTTTATGGCATTGCTTGTCAGGTAGCTTGCATAACCATTTCCTGCCTTCACAAGGATGGTATTGTCCGCCAGAATCAGGTCATTGTGGAACAACTGGAAATTACCAACCTCTCCAACCGGTTGCTTTCCGTAGGGGAATTTAAAGCCAAGTGCCGCCTGCGCCTGCTGATGATCCACCAGCTCATCCAGTTTATCACAAAGAACCAGTGCATCTTCCCTTGTATTGAAATAACCGGCTTCCGAATAGTACAGCACCTGCTTCAGGAAGCTGTTGAGAGTTTCCTCTGTGGTGAATTCTTTGGTGTTAACAGTTACATAGTGCCTGGTGATTTCCTCTCCAAGCTTCAGCACCTCATCTTCCAGGTAGTTCACATGGAATTTCAAGTCCCGGTAGCCAGGGAAATCCAGGTTGGACTTTCTCCAGAAGAAAAGTTTGAAGGCACATACTTCAGGAACCTGGATGATCTGGAAGATACTGAGTTCATTCAAAATGAATATGGCTTCCGCATCGGGAACCGCGCTCGCCCCCTTTGTAAACTGTAATAGGTTCTCCATCCATTCGACAAAAGAGAAATTGCCTTCATCCAGGAAATTGGTCCGGAAGGTCACGGAATTCGATGGATTCCCAATCAGATCATCAAAAGAGATCTGAAACTTGCCTGCCAGTTTTTGCAGTTCATAAACGGAGAGAGGTTTCTCCCCCCGAATCCTTCTGTAGGCGCTGTCTGTACTTATTTCCAACAGATCTGCAATTTCATCCACCATGGAAACATGTGCAGGCAGCTGATCACGTATCAGTTGGATCAGACGAATCTGGATATCTTCCTGATTCTCCATCTGTTATCAAATTTGTTAAAAAAAACAATGCAAGTCAAATCCGGTTAAAAAATCCGGTTTACCGAAGAACCGGAGGGTTTGGTCGAAAAAAATTGATACCTTTTTCTTTTCAGCTCAACTTTACCATGAATTCAAATTCTGATCGTCATGAAACATTTTAAAGTCATCGTTATGATACTGTTCATGACAGCCCTGAGCAGCTGTCTGGTCAGTTCCCTGCATCCCTTTTACAAAGCGAAGGATAAGATCTATAATCCGGTCATGGAAGGAGCCTGGATCGACTCGGACTCGTGCATCTGGATCATAGAAAAGAACATGGTCTCGGATGGATTTATGCAACCCGAATACCCCGACACCAGCTACTATATGACCTATTACGAAGAAAAAGACAAGATCGGGCTGTTCATCGGGACTCTTTTTGAACTGAAGGGACTCCAGTACGTGGATATTTACCCCGATCCGGATGAAGATCAATGCAGATCCGACCTTGTCGGTATGCATCATTTTCCTACACACAGCCTGGCACGTATCCTGGTGGACCGGGACAGCATCATGTTGTACTGGTACGGCGATGAATGGCTGAACGATCTGATCGAGCAGAACCGGATCCGCATCAAGCATGAAACCGTAAAGTTCAGCAGCGACTACCAGCGCCAGCTGCTGACTGCGCCAACGGAGGACCTGCAGAAATTTATCACCAAATATGCCAACAGTCCCAAAACCGGTATTGATGTAGACAAGATCTTTGCCCGGGGATATACAACAGAGGATATTGAAGATACCGGGGCATTGCTGATACTGAAACCCTACCGGGGACCGCTCCCGAAAAAGGGAGCCATTCAGGTTGAACCGCAGTACAATTAATTGCCGTAAGCCTCCGTGTTCTGTGAGAATTGACTCTCCTTGTCCGCCGCGGCGGACGAGGAATCATCGATTAATAGTTTATTTTATTTGTGCTCGCTAACCCCGAAGTAGAACTTCGGGGAACCGAGTTTACGAGCTCAGCGCAGCTAATGCGCTCGCATAATTCATGGGACACGGAGGCTTCAATTATCATCAATTTTATAAATTGCGGTACAACCTAACCAGATAAACCCATGTACCGATTAAAAACCTTTGCTGATTCCCTGATATCAGCCGGACTTGTATTGCCATTTCTTTTCCTGCTTGGCTCCTGCAGTACTTCAGTCAATGAATATACCCGGGGCATAGGGATCTACCCTGGAAATCCTGCGCAGGATTACTCACCCCGATTAGAACCGGATCCGGATACCTACCGGAACCTGGCCCTTCAGAGACCTGCCTATCATTCCAGCAGTCAGGATTACAACCTCACCGCCCAGCTGGTGACGGACGGGGTGTTCACCAGCGAGGTTCCAGCCTTTTTCACTCTGAAAACCAATCATGGGGATGTTCCAAAGAATGAACGGGAATGGATCCTGGACCATGTGACCGGATCTGCCCTTACCGTGGAAGGCAGCAGCATCTATCTGGAAGCCGGACTGGAAGGGAGCTACAACATCCCCGAGGTCACCCGTATCGTGATCAATGGAAATGTTAGCTACAGCGAGGAGGCGCCGGCCGGATGGAGCTATGAACTATCCGGTTCCCGGGAGGGTTCCCTCTGGGAGGTTTTGAAATCGGTTCGTGGCTCCGGCCTGCCGGGCCAGGACCGTAGGGCACGCCTCAGAAGGCCCCCGGCAGATACCACCGCACCGGTATTTGATTTTTATGCAGATTTCATGGGACCACGCGATCCCAATGAACCCCAACCCTCTTTTGGCTTTAACTTCGGACCGAGAGCGCCGCAGCGCCGGCTGGCTGAGACTTTTGAATTTGACACCCCGGTCTCCTTCCGATTTTACAGGCTTACGATGAAAGCTCCCAGTGCGTTGAGCTGGAGCATAGGCGATTTTGATTTCTACAGCGGGGAGGAGCAGGTGGAGCTGGCACCCTCCCACCAGTTCGTCAGCGCCTGGATGAGTGCGGGGAATCCGGAAGAATGGGTTTATGTGGATCTGGGTTCCTCTTCCAGCTTTGATCAGGTTAAGCTGCACTGGATCTCGAAGGCGGCTTCAGGCTCCATCCAGGTATCTGACGATGGTGCCGGATGGACCGACCTGGCCATGCTTCCGGAAGGAGATGATATGTATGAAGAAATCTCCCTGGAACCTGAAACCAGAGGCCGTTACGTGAGACTCCTGATGCAGGGAGGACCGGGGCATCCCATCATCCTGAGCGAGATGGTGGTTTTGGGCAGGGGCGGTCTGGTACCCGTGCCAAAGGATCGCCCCGAATACACGGCCAACCTAATCCCGCTGGCAGCCGGCAACTGGAAAATCCG
>CAYRLP010000211.1:0-5517 GCA_964424935.1 uncultured Bacteroides sp. | reverse complement strand
GAGTCTGTCCGGTCAGCTTCTTGAATACGGTGTTAAAGCTGGATTTTGAATTGTATCCCACCTGTTCGGCAATATCCTCCACTGTCAGCCTGGCCTCCGGGTCCTCCCGGATCAGACGCTTGGCCTCTTCCACCCGGTACCAGGCAAGCATTTCAAAAAAACTCTTGCCCATCACTTCATTTATCACCTGCGATACATGGTGGGAAGTCTCCCGGATAGTGTGGGCCAAGTCTGAAAGGGAAGCCAGGTTCCGGGCAAAATACCGGTTCTCTTCCATCTCCATTACGATCTTCCGGTGGATGGCCGATTTCTCCGCTTCGCTCAGTGACGATTTCTCATATTTCACACCCGGGAACTGGAGGAAGGAATGGGGCTGGGCAAAAAAGGCCGAATTGCGCACCACCATCCAGGTAGTGGAGAAAACCATGAAGGAGAGGTAGGTGGAAATGAGGTAGTCCCCGATATCCCCTCTGAAATTTAGCTTTACGAATCCGAAGATCGCAAAGATCATCAGGAAATGCACCCCCACGTTCCTTGCCAGCCTGAGGCGCTGGTCCCGGATCCGGAACAAGCGTTCATCCAGCTCTTTCATCCGTTTGAAAATGAGAACGAACATGGCAACCATATACGCCGAAAAATGAACCGCGGTCATCTGGTTGATATAATGCCGGAGTCCAAAAGGGCTGTCGGGAAAGCGCAGTACCACATCCAGGTACTCCCAGTCGGGGTGCTTGACCTCCACGTAGGAATTGTATTTCAGTTCCAGGGGCTGGATGAAATAGGGTATCATGTAGAGGACCCAGAACAGGAAAAGGAGGAAATGCGGCCAGTTGGGCTTTTTCCTGTCCGGGTACAGAAGGCTCCGGGTGTATAAAAACGCCAGGGGGCCGAAGGCGAAGTTAAACGGTTCGGCAAAGTTGGAGATAGCCAGGACCCGGACAATGTAGCCCGTATTATTCAGAAGCTCCTCAAACATGGCCAGGGAAAGAGACAGAAGAAGCAGTCCCTGGTATAGGTTTGAAGGGACCTCCCTTCTTCCGCTGCGGATGAAAAACACGGAGATGAAAATAGCCTGGAAGACACCCAGGAAGATGATCAGGTCAAAAACCGATATGAAGGTATCCGTGATCATCCTGCTAATTTAGAAAATAGTCTATGATACGGGTTATTTATATTGACTTTATGGCATCCAGGCATTACATTACGGTGATTTTAATCGTTAAATAGATATCTATGAAAACTGTTCAATTTGAACTTAACGGCAAACAGGTCTCCGTGAATGCCCAGGAGGACGAGCCCCTCCTGTGGGTGATTCGCGAGCAACTGGGTCTGACTGGGACCAAGTTCGGCTGCGGGGAGGGATTCTGCGGTTCGTGCACGGTGATTATGAACGGAGAAGCAGTGCGTTCCTGCACCATAGCTGCGGTGGACGCAGCCGGAAGCAGCATCCTGACCATTGAGGGGCTCTCCGCAAACGGGGAGCTGCATCCCCTCCAGGAGGAATTCATAAAAAACGATGCCCTGCAGTGCGGGTACTGCACCCCGGGAATGATCATGAATGCCTATGGTCTGCTCCTTGACAACCCTGAACCCACGCGCGAAGAGGTCGTCATCGCCATGGATGAAAACCTCTGCCGTTGCGGTGCCCATGGCCGGATTATAAAGGCTATTCAGAATGCCGGTAAACAGATGAAAAAAGTGTAAGATCATGAACAGCGATAAAAGATACAACGACAGGCTATTAAAGAACATGGGCGATCCTTACGGGATTGATCGCAGGGGTTTTATGAAACGGATCGGGACCGGACTGATCGTGGCATTTTCCGTGGGGAACACCCCGCTGAAAGCCGGCCTGTTCCCCCAGGATGAGGAACCGGGGTTCAATGCATATCTGCGCGTCGGTGAGGACGGGCGCGTCACCCTTTACGTCGGGAAGATCGAGATGGGACAGGGGCCCATCACCTCGCTCCCTATGGAACTGGCCGATGAGCTGGATGTCCGGCTGGAAGATGTGGACATCATTATGGGGGATACCGACCTTTGTCCCTGGGATGAAGGCACCTATGGATCCCTTTCCACCCGTACCTTCGGTCAGGTCCTGCGTGCTGCGGCAGCCAAAGCACGGGCGATACTGCTGAAGATGGCCGCCGAGGAACTCTCCCTGGAGGTGGATCAGCTTGAAGTCAGCAATGGGATGGTCGTATCCAGAACGGAACCTTCCAAAGCTGTGAGCTATGCCCAGTTGACCAAAGGCAAAAAGATCCTGGAAACAGAGATCGGGGATGTGCCTCTGAAGAAAAAGTCGGAATTCAAGATCATGGGGAAACCCCGGCTTCGGGTGGATTCCCTTGAGAAGGTAACAGGCGAGGCTAAATATGCCGGGGATGTCCAGCTCCCCGGGATGCTGAGCGCCAGGATCCTTCGTCCCCCCTCGCTGGGTGCAAAGCTGATCAGTGTGGATACCTCCATGGCCGAAGGGATGGAAGGTGTAACCGTGGTAAAAGACGGGGATTTCGTGGCTGTTCTGCACCCTTCCCGTCATATGGCAGGTAAGGCGATCGCAACGATAAAAGCTGAATGGGAGGAAGAAGATCTTAAGCTGAACCATGAGTCCCTTTTTGATCACATCCTGGAAATCGCCACAGAGAGCCAGGTACTGCGCTCCGAAGGTGAACTTTCCCGGGGAAAACAGGCAGCCGTGAAGCATATCGAAAGCACCTTCCAGGATCCTTATATCGCTCACTCACCCGTGGAAAATCATACAGCCACTGCCGTGATGGAAAACGGGAAGATGAAGGTATGGGCCTCCTGCCAGACCCCCTATCCCACGCGGGACGATATCGCGGAAACGGTGGGTATGGATCCGAAGGATGTGCAACTGCTTCCCATTTTTGTAGGGGGTGGATTCGGGGGTAAGATTTACAATCCCCAGGCAACAGAAGTGGCACGCCTGGTAAAACTCACTGGGAAACCAGTTCAGCTGGTTTATCCCCGAGAAGAGGAGTTCATGTATGACCGCCTGCGTCCCGCAGCGGTGGTAAAGGTTGACGCCGGACTGGATGAGGCGGGAAAGATCAGTTACTGGGATTTCACCGTCCACCAGGGCGGAGGGCGTGAAGCAGTTCACTTCTATGACATCCCCAATTCCCGGACGCGTACATTGAGTACTCCCAGGGGAACCATGGGGCATCCCTTCTATACAGGGGCATGGAGAGCCCCCAGTGTGAATACCAATACTTTTGCCAGGGAATCGCAGATGGATATCCTGGCCGCAGTTGCCGGGGTGGATCCCGTGGAATTCAGGCTGCGTCACCTCGAACACGATTCCCGGATGGCCCATGTGGTGAAAACCGGTGCGGAACGATTCGGCTGGACCCCTGCTAAAGGTCCCAGCGGCCGGGGTTACGGCTTTGCAGTAGGTATCGATGTGGGGACCTATGTGGTGGTTTTCGTGGAAGCGGAAGTGGATAAGACTACGGGATATGTGCAGGTGAAACGGGCCGTCTGTTGCCAGGACATGGGCATGATCGTGAATCCGCAGGGAGCCAGGCTCCAGGCGGAGGGTTGCATGTTCATGGGCCTGGGCTATGCCCTCCGGGAGGAGATCCAGTTTGAAGGCCGGAAGATGCTCACAAGGAATTATGATACCTACACCTTCACCCAGTTCAACATGGTTCCCGAACTGGATGTGGTGCTCATTGATTCCGATGAAGAAGTGCCTCACGGGGGTGGTGAACCGGCGATTGTAACTATGGGAGGCGCCGTTGCCAATGCGGTGTTCGATGCCACGGGTGCCCGGGTCTTCCGTCAACCCCTGACCCCGGAACGGGTGAAGCAAGCGATCGACGCTATCTGATTTAGAGTCTCATGCAATCGGAGATCTTTTTTATCCTGGCGATGTGCCTGGTCGCCTTCCTCTATTCATCGGTGGGACACGGAGGCGCCAGCGGGTACCTGGCCCTTATGGCCCTGTTCGGGATCGATGCAGCCGTGATGAAACCTTCGGCCCTGATCCTGAACCTCTTTGTTTCTTCGATTGCGTTTATTTCATACTACCGGGCAGGCTACTTCCGGCTGCGGCTCCTTCTTCCCTTTGCGGTCACCTCCATTCCTGCAGCCTTCATTGGCGCCACCCTGGAAATCCCGCCGGAGCTTTATAAAAAGATACTGGGGGTAGCTCTCTTCATCGCGGCCCTTCGTATCCTGGTCCGTCCGGGCGACGAACAGGAGCGAAAAAAAGTTTCCATTCCCCTGGCTCTTTTAGCCGGCGCCGGGATCGGTTTTTTTTCAGGAATGGTGGGGATCGGCGGAGGAATCATTCTCAGTCCCATACTCCTGATCACCCGCTGGGGCGGGATGAAGGAAACCGCGGCCGCCTCGGCAGCCTTTATTTTTCTTAATTCCCTGGCAGGACTCAGCGGGCATATTGCGGCCGGAATGGAGGTCTACCCGAAAATATTCCTGTGGATCGTCGTAGTCATCATCGGCGGGACCCTGGGATCCTGGAGCGGAGGATTCCGGTTGACAGCGAAACAGCTCAGATACCTGATTACCGGGGTACTGCTCATCGCAAGCATGAAACTGTTTGTCATGTAAATCCGGGAAATCTGTTATTTTTACAGGAATACTGGCAGATGACGGAACTTGAAAAGGCCATAGAACTGGCGCAAAAGCACCTGATCCGGGCGGGGACCGAAACGGTTTCCCTGGAGGAGGGGCTTGGCCGGGTGCTAGCTGAGGATGTATTTGCGGACCGGGATGTGCCACCTTTTTCCAGGTCCACCATGGACGGATTTGCCTGCAGGCAAAGGGATCTGCCGGGACCTCTGATGGTACTGGAGACAATCGAGGCAGGGTCCCTGCCCACCCACAACATAGGCAAAGGCCAGTGCAGCAAAATAATGACCGGTGCGGTGCTCCCCGAAGGGGCCGACTGTGTGATCATGAAGGAATACGTGGAGATTGGGCCGGATGAGCGGATCCGCTTCACGGCCTCTGAAACAGATAAAAATATCCATCCCAGGGGACAGGATCTGAAAGCCGGAGACCTGCTCCTGCAGAAGGGAACACGTTTGAATCCGGAGCATCTTGGAATCATTGCATCCTCAGGAAAACTCCAAATCCGGGTATCCGGATCATTGAAGGTGGGGATACTGGCTACCGGAAGTGAACTGATCGAAGCCGATCAGCAACCGGAAGGGGCACAGATAAGGAACTCAAATAACTACCAGCTGGCGGCTCAGGTGCATCGCTCGGGACACTGCCCGAGTTCCCTGGGTATTGTTGAGGACCACTTCGAAACCATTGCGGAACGGATATCGGAAGCCCTGGATCAGGTGGACCTTCTGCTGCTCACCGGAGGGGCCTCAGTCGGGGAACTGGACCTGGTACCCGGAGTACTTAAACACCTGGGTTTCAGCCTGGAGTTCGACCGGGTGGCCATGCAGCCGGGGAAACCGGTTACATTTGCACACCGGGAAAACAAGTATTGTTTCGGTCTTTCCGGGAACCCGGTAT
>CAYRLP010000210.1:0-5519 GCA_964424935.1 uncultured Bacteroides sp. | reverse complement strand
TTATCGGGGTTTTTACCTGTCCGGTATGCAAATCCAGGTATGTTCTGATAAACGGGGCCTACCCCGATTCAGGACCGGCGGAATATCCCCTGGAGGAGTACCGCACTACCATACAGGGCAATCTTTTAATAATCAGTAACTAGCTTCGGAACATATTCCCTAATACCTGTAATGCTCCGGTTTATAGGGACCTTCCACATTCACCCCCAGGTATTCCGCCTGTTCCGGCGTCAGGGTGGTCAGTTTGACACCCAGCTGTTCCAGGTGAAGCCGGGCCACCTCCTCATCAAGATGCTTCGGAAGCCTGTAGACATCCAATTCGTGTTCCTTTCCCCAAAGCTCCAGTTGTGCCAGGGTCTGGTTTGAAAAGGAATTACTCATTACAAATGAAGGATGGCCCGTAGCACAGCCCAGGTTGACAAGCCGGCCTTCAGCCAGCAGAAAGATGGAATGTCCGTCTTCATACAGGTATTTATCAACCTGTGATTTGATATTAATTTTACGGATCCCCTTCCATTGTTCCAGTTCTGCCACCTGTATCTCGTTGTCGAAATGCCCGATATTGCATACGATGGACTGATCTTTCATGGCTGCCATATGCTTCGCGGTAATCACATCCCTGTTCCCGGTAGCCGTGACAAAAATATTTCCTTTTTTGATGGCCTCTTCCATAGTGCTCACCTCAAAACCTTCCATGGCCGCCTGCAGGGCACAAATGGGGTCGATTTCGGTCACGATCACCCTAGCTCCATAGGATTTCATGGAATGCGCGCATCCTTTTCCCACATCCCCGTATCCTGCAACCACCACCACTTTTCCAGCAACCATTACGTCGGTGGCACGTTTGATCCCGTCGGCCAATGATTCACGGCAACCATACAGGTTGTCAAATTTCGACTTGGTCACCGAATCGTTCACATTGATGGCGGGGAACAGCAATTTTCCCTGCTCCTTCATCTGGTACAGCCGATGTACCCCGGTGGTGGTCTCTTCGGATACTCCTTTGATTTCGGGCACGATCCGGTGCCACCTGCCGGGATCTTCCGCAAGAATCCCCTTGAGGGTCCGGTAAATAACCTCTTCTTCATGACTGGAAGCCTTCACTTCCAGAATAGAAGAATCATTCTCGGCCTGATACCCCTTATGGACCAGCAGGGTGGCATCACCCCCGTCATCTACAACCAGGTTGGGGCCTTTCCCATCCGGAAAGTTCAGGGCCTGGGCAGTGCACCACCAGTATTCCTCAAGGGTTTCTCCTTTCCAGGCGAACACGGGAATTCCTGCAGCAGCAATGGCTGCGGCAGCATGATCCTGGGTACTGAATATATTGCAGCTGGCCCAGCGAACATCCGCTCCCAGCTCTGCCAGGGTTTCAATCAGCACCGCAGTCTGGATCGTCATATGAAGGGATCCCATGATCCGGGCACCCTGCAGGGGTTTTTCACCGGCGTATTTTCTGCGGATGGACATCAGTCCGGGCATCTCCTTTTCAGCAATCTCTATCTCCTTCCTCCCAAATTCTGCCAGGCTAATATCTGCTACCTTGTAAGGAAGTGTTTCTGTATAGGTCATTGTTTCCATTGGTTTCAATTTAAATTCAAAATTATACTTTTTATCCCAGCAATCCCTGAATGTGGGCCTTATCTTTCTGGAGCTGTTCCTTCAATGCTTCCAATCCGCTGAACTTCATTTCGTCCCTCACCCGTTTCACAAAATGTATCACGACTTCTTCCCCGTAGAAATCCCCGCTGACATCAAACAGATGAGTTTCGATGGTTTTTACTGCCATGGCACTGTCGATGGTCGGGCGGAACCCGATGTTCAGCATCCCGCCAAGGGTTTGTCCCTGAAGTTCCACACGTACGGCATAAACCCCATTCATCGGAATCAGTTTGTTCGGATCTTGTGGGTGGATGTTGGCAGTGGGGAAGCCGATTTTCCTTCCAATATGGGTCCCTTCCACAATTGTGCCCGCAAGGTAATAATGGTAGCCGAGCAATTCACCTGCCTGCTGCAGATCCCCTTTCAGGATCGATTTTCGTATGGTGGAAGAGCTTACCGTCCCAAACCCGCCTTGGTACTCAGGAAGTTTTTCAATCCGGAACTTGAATTGTTCGGCGCACATCCCCAATCCAACCGGATCCCCTTTACGGTCCTTTCCGAAACGATTGTCATATCCTACCAGCAATACTTCCACACCCAGCTGATCAACCAGATAGGTCCGTACAAAATCACAGGCAGTCAGGGAAGCAATCTCCGTGGTGAACGGGACAAAAACCAGGTGATCGATGCTATGCCGCTCCATTTCGCGGATCTTCTCCTCGCGGGTATGCAGCAGCTTAAAATCCTGCAGGTCCTTGTTCAAAACAATGCGGGGATGCGGCCAGAGCGTGACAACGACCGATTCTCCCCCATGGGCTTTTGCCTGAGATTTCAACTGATCCAGAATAAAACGGTGCCCCAGATGCACCCCATCAAATATACCGATGGTGGCCACCGGCCGTTTCAATACAATGGAATCATTTATGGACCAGACTTTCATCTTATCTTTCAATGAGGCCCAAAATTAATCCTATGCATGGGATACTCCAATACTATTAACAATTTTCTCTCCAAATTAATAGTAACTTTAGATGCATATGAGCACAAATCCGAAACTGATCCAGAATGATCCCTGGCTGGAACCCTACAGGGATGTCATAGTCCAGCGGATGAACAGGACCCTTGAAAGGGAGGCCAAACTGGCCACTGATGGTTCCCTGCAGTCTTTTGCCAGCGGACACCTCTGGTTCGGCCTGCACCGGCTCGGGAACGGGTGGGTGATGCGGGAATGGGCCCCCCACGCTTCCGAAATTTATCTTACCGGTGTATTTAACGACTGGAAGCTGGAGGAGGCGTTTCGCTTCAGAAGGCTCGAACACGGTAACTGGGAACTCAGCCTGCAGGAAGGGGCCATCTCGCATGGAGATCGCTACAAATTGCTGATTCGATGGGAAGGTGGGGAAGGAAACCGGATCCCGGCCTGGTGCAACCGGGTAGTTCAAGATCCGGAGACCAAGATTTTTGATGCCCAGGTATGGAATCCTGACAAGCCCTTTTCATGGAAGCATCCTGTTCCGGATCTACTTGATTTTCAACCTTTTATATATGAAGCTCATATTGGAATGGCAACGGAAACTCACGGGGTGGGCTCCTATTCTGAATTCCGGGAGGAGATATTGCCCCATGTGATAGAAGGCGGATACAATACCCTCCAGCTTATGGCTATCCAGGAACACCCCTATTACGGTTCATTTGGCTACCATGTCTCCAATTTTTTTGCAGCCAGTTCCCGTTTCGGCACTCCTGAAGAATTAAAGGAGCTGATTGACGAAGCACACGGGCATGGACTGGCCGTGATCATGGATCTGGTCCATTCCCATGCGGTAAAAAATGAAATCGAGGGATTGGGCAGGCTGGACGGGGATCCGGCCCAGTTCTTCCATGGCGATCACCGGAGGGAACATGTGGCCTGGGATTCACTCTGCTTTGACTACGGCAAGGATGAAGTGACCCATTTCCTTCTATCCAATGTACATTACTGGCTTTCCGAATTTCGCTTCGACGGATTTCGCTTCGACGGGGTAACAAGCATGCTCTACTATGATCATGGCCTTGGAAGGGATTTTACCAGTTATGACTTTTACTTTGACGGGGGCCAGGATGAGGATGCCATTACCTACCTTTCCCTTGCCAACAAAATGATCCAGGAGATCAGACCCGGTGCCCTCTCCATTGCTGAGGATATGAGCGGTTATCCCGGACTGGCCTTGCCGGTGGAGGACGGAGGGGTCGGATTCACATACAGGCTGGCCATGGGAACGCCGGATTACTGGATTAAAACCATTAAAGAGAAGTCCGATGAATCCTGGAACGTTTCAGAGCTTTACCAGGAACTCACCTCCAAGCGGGCCGATGAAAAAACCGTGGGCTATGCCGAATCACATGACCAGGCCCTGGTGGGTGACAAGACCATCATCTTCCGGCTCATCGATCAGGAGATGTACTGGCACATGAACATTGAGGCGAAGAACCTGGTGGTGGACCGGGGGATCGCGCTTCACAAAATGATACGGCTGATTACGGCCTCGACGGCGGGGAACGGATACCTGAACTTCATGGGCAACGAATTCGGTCACCCTGAATGGATCGATTTTCCGCGGGAGGGGAACAACTGGTCCTACCAGTATGCCCGAAGGCAGTGGAGCCTGGTAGAAAACCCCGATTTAAAGTATCAATGGTTGAACCGGTTTGACATGGAAATGGTTCATCTCCTGAAAAACGCCGGGATTTACCGGGAATCCTGCCGCCATGTGAAAACCGATCAGGCCGATCTGGTCATGGCCTATGAACGAAGAGGTCTGCTTTTTGTATTCAACTTCCATCCCGGAAATTCTTACACCGATTACGGGTTTGCCGTGGATGCCGGTAAATACGTCACCCTCCTCTGTACGGATCAGCCCGAGTTCGGAGGATTCGACCGGGTCGATATGCGAACAGAGCATCGTTCGGTTGTAGAAAGATCCTTCGGGCTAAAACAGAATCTTAGACTTTATCTTCCCTCCAGAACCGCCATGGTCCTGCAAAGAAAAGATATCCCCAGAGTCAGATAACCCCGGGGCCGGGCCTGCCGGACCTAGATCCACCGGACCAGAGGAAAGTCCATCCGGTGCGGAAGATTCTCATTTTTGGGGAAGATCCTGAACCCGATATCAAACACTCCGGTTTCAGGCACATCCTGTACAAAGGTGTATTCTGCCCGTGAGCCATCCACACCGGTACATTCGAACTCCTGTAAGCCTCTGAAAGTCTGGGGTTCGTTCCCGCTTCCACTGATGGTATGGACCATCTCCACACCGATCTCCTCGGCCGAAAGCCCGTCCAGATCCAGGATCACCTTCCCGGTATAGGTTTTGCCAACTACAAACTCCTCCTTAGTGATATCGGGAAAGTCATATTCAACAACTTTTACATTCTTCCAGTGCTCAAGGATCTTGTGTTTCCACAGGGCCAGTTCTTTAGGCAACAGGTTCTCCTTCTCCTTCAGCATCCTGGTACGAGAGTAAAGTTTCGTATAGTACCTGTCGATATAATCCCGGAGCATTCTGTTCATAGTGAACTCCGGGGCCACCTTGGCAATGGAATTCCGGATCATCTCCACCCACCCTTCGGGCACCTGATCCCTGTTGCGGTCATAGAACTTTTCGGTAATGTTGTTTTCAAGAAGCGTATAAATGCGCTCTGCATCCAGTTCATCCTGAAGTTCCTGGTTTTCAAAGGACCGTTCGATGGGCAACATCCAACCCGCATCCTCACGGTACCCTTCTGCCCACCAGCCGTCCAGTACACTGAAATGCATGGTCCCGTTCATTACAGCCTTTTCCCCGCTGGTTCCTGAGGCCTCCAGCGGTCTTGTGGGTGTATTGAGCCAGATATCAACTCCCCGAACCAGCCTTTTGGCCAGCTGTATATCATAGTTC
>CAYRLP010000209.1:4637-5563 GCA_964424935.1 uncultured Bacteroides sp. | reverse complement strand
GTGAACAGGCCCAGGTGTTCTGTCAGGTCCACGTTCAGCTGCTGTTGTGTGTGGAAAAAGAGAGTAAACCGGATGTTCGTGTTCACATCGGTACCCATGAAATTCATGTCCGCTCCCGAAAAGATGATTTCACTTCCGGACGAATGATAAATCTTGTTATTCTGGGCCGATAGTGGAATAAGCAGCAAGGCCAAAAACAGGAGGGTGAGGGGTCTTTTCATGTTTTTATAGGGTTATTGCCTGTTTAACAATTTTTATGGTTAAAGGTTCTGCTAAGGTACCGTTTATCAGACAGGAGTCAGATTTTCCTGAACCACCCTGTCAAAGCGCCCCATAAGGAGATGCAGCAGGGGATGGTTTACATCGAAAATGTGATTATCGATCTGTTTTACCGGCAGGACCTTTGGTGAAGTGCCCGAAATAAACACGGAAACCAGCTCGTCCAGTTCCGCCAGGGACCAGATTCTTTCCTGAATGGGAATCTGCTCCCTTCTGGCGATCTCCAGCACATATTTCCGGGTAATACCGGACAGGACCTCCTGTTCAGGTGCGGTGCTCAGCACACCCTGCCGGTCGATAAAGAATATATTGGAACGGCTTCCTTCGGTGATCTGTTGCTCAGGATTCAGCAGGGCAGCTTCATAAACCTTGTGTTCCAGGATATACCTGGATACCGAATTCCTGAAATGATCGTCCCACTTTTTAATCCCAGGATTAGGCCGCTGGTGAGGGAAGATGGAAAGCTTGACCCCGGTTTGATACATGCTTGCATCGGGATAGAAGTAAGGTATGAAGTAGCACTGCAGCACCGGTTCGTTTCCATTGGATCTTTGCAGGCAAATCCGGATGTTTCCATCCCGGAATGCATTTTTCCGGATGAGCAGGCTCAGATTCTCAATGATCTGCGTATTGCCAGGGTACAGGAT
>CAYRLP010000209.1:0-4627 GCA_964424935.1 uncultured Bacteroides sp. | reverse complement strand
GCTGATCGCTGAAGTCTTTCCAGGTGATCGGGTAAAAACAGGAGTTTCTGATCGATCAGGCGGATCACTTCATAATAAATATCGGCAGACATGTCGGGAACTATTCCCGATGTGTCTGCCGATCTGCCATTAATTACATAGAATTCACCTAATATCTTTCCTGTTATCATTCCACCCGGATGGAGGCAGCCGGATTCATCCGCGAAGCTTTAATGGACTGCCAGCTGACGGTGATCACGGCAATGGTTATTGACAGCAACAAAGATATGATAAAGGTCCAGAATGGAAAGTCTATCCGGTAGGTGAAATTTTGCAGCCAGTTCTTCATGGCCAGATACGAGAGCGGCCATGCAATAATATTGGAGATAATGACCCATTTGGAAAACTGGGTCAGGAAGAGGTAGAGGATCTGGTTCTGGGAAGCACCCATCACCCTCCTGATTCCCGTTTCCCGGGTACGCTTGACGGTCATGAATGAGGAAAGTCCCAGCAATCCCAGAGCAGCTATGAAGATGATCAGGACGGTGAAGGAGATAACCAGTCCGAAAATAACCTTCTCTTCATGGTAAAGGGCTTTCAGCTCTTCACTCAGATAGCTGTACTGGATGGGGTATGCAGGGTTGAATTCGTTTCGTTTTTCTTCCACCCATTGAAGCACCTCGCTGAAGTTCTCGTCCCCCACCCGGATGGACAGGGTTCGCATGAAATTGGCATTTTCATTGCATACCATGACCAGAGGTTCCACGGGATTGTGAAGCGAACCATAGTTAAAGTCCCTGACGACTCCGATTATTTCCGCAACAGGGATATTGGCTCCCTGGATATTGACTCCACGGATAAACTGTTTCCCGAGTGCCTGGTCTCCCCACTGAAGCTCTCTGGCCAGGGCTTCATTGATCACGATAGCATTGGTAATGTCCGATCCGAAGGCCCGATCGTAAAAACGGCCTTCTACCAGCGTCAGGCCCATGACGTCCAGATAGTCGTAGTCGACAAAACAGTTATTGAACGCTTTTTCGCCCATTTCCCCGTCATTCATTTCGGCGGTCATGACCTGTTTCCCGTAAAACCTTCCCGGTGCGGTGGTTGAAAGCGAGGTTCCCTCCACCGAGGGATGTCGCTTAATTTCCTCCATAAATGCATTCACATTGTTGATGATGGCTGTATCGTTCAGGGTAAGCATAAGAATCTTGTTCCTGTCAAATCCCAGGTCCTTTTTCTGGATGTAACCCATCTGCAAAGCCACCACGATGGACCCGATGATCATCATTGCTGAAATCATGAACTGGGCAATCACCAGTCCGGTCCTCAGCCATCCCCGGTCCTTGCTGCTGATCCCGTTCCCTTTCAGGATGGAGACGGGGTTAAAGGAGGCCAGGTAGGAGGCCGGGTAGAGTCCCGAAAGCAGTCCGGTTACCAGAGAGACTCCTAAAATAAACAGGAGGATGTTGGGTTGCAGAATATTGTGAAAATCAAAGGTCTTCCCGGCAAGGGTGTTGAACAGGGGCATGGCCAGGATGGTCAGCAGGGTGGCCAGCACTCCCGCGCAAAGGGCCATCACCACCGATTCAGCCAGGAATTGTGACCTAAGTTTACGCTTGTTTGCACCACCTACTTTCCGGATCCCGATCTCCTTGGCCCGGTTGGTGGCCCTGGCGGTGGTCAGATTGGTATAATTGATACTGGCGATCACAATCAGCAGGAGCGCAATCACCCCCATGATGTAAACGTAATTCATGTTTCCTTTGGGAAGGTCCCAGGTTAGCTCGTCTTTCTGAAAGTGAACATCGGCAAGAGGGGTGATACGCAGGTTAAAAGAGGCCTTGATCTGGTCGCCCAGTGACTTCATATACTTATCATAGAACTCAGGGAATTTGTCAAGCACCATATCTGGAGAGGTGTTTTCGGCCATTAACACGTAAGTGTAGCAGTTAACGTTCCAGAAGGATCCGGCGCTGCGGTCATTGAACCGTTCGCTTCCAATCTGATCTTCAATAGTAGCAGTTGATATCATTCCGTTGAAGTGCAGATGAACGTTATCGGGCAGGTCTTTGAAGACTCCGGTAATATTAAAGTTGTTTCCCTGCAGATCCTGCATGCTCTCTCCAACGACATCCCAGCTGCCAAAGTACTTGTTGGCCAGAGACTGGCTGATGACCATGGAAAAGGGTGCAGTTAAAGCGGTGTTGGGATCACCCGTTACAAACGGGATGGTGAAGACGTTAAAAATGGTTGAGTCGGCGAGCAGGATGCTGTCTTCCTTAAAGGTATCCTCGTCCCGTTTGAAATAGAAATCCCTGCGGGGCAACATCCGGGTCTGTTCAATAATTTCAGGATATTCATCTTTCAGGGTAGGGCCCAGTGGAATCTGCGTGATAGCAGTAAGATCCTGTTTCTCATTGATAAAAAAATCACCTTCCAGCCTGTAAATACGGTCAAAATGTTCGTTGTACTTGTCATAGGTGACCTGGTCCTGGATGTAGATATAAATCATAATGGTGGCTGTAATCCCGATGGCGAGCCCCAACAGATTTAGCAGCGTAAAAAACAGATCCCGCCTGGCATTTCTTACCAGCGAAAGAAGGTAGTTCTTGATAAGTGACATCGGAGTCTTGGGTTTTTAGTTATGTAGCCTTTATAAACTTCAAGTGCAGTGCCAAAGAAATTAATATATTACAAATCAACACATTAATCTTACACGTATTTCTGTTTAGTGTACGAAAACGTATATGTACTGTTCGATAACGCACATCCCCCGTATTGTTTTCTTTTAAAAAATTATTTTTTGCTACTTTTACTTTCATCTCAATCAGCATTCTGTCCGCAATGACCAGGCCGATTTTCTTCATTGACGACGACAAGGTAATTTTGAACCTGCTGGAATATACCTTTCAGAGCAGGCATGATTACCAGGTGGTCTGTTTCCAGACCGGAGAGGAGTGCCTGGAGAACCTTAATCAGAATCCCAGACTTATTGTATTGGACCATGTGCTTGCCCGTGTGGGGGAGGACAAGCTTAATGGTCTGGAAACCCTGAAGGAAATCCGGAAAGTGAACAAGGAGGTCCCCGTTGTCATTCTTACCGGACAGGGGGACGATGACCTGCTGACCGAATTTATGGAAAACGGGGCAAACAGGTACCTCACCAAAGATGACTTTTTTATTGACTCCCTGATTGAAACCATCCGGCAGGTGATCCTCTGAACCATTCGCATACTCCTTCCGTGTGGTTGGCATAGTTAATCTCCTTATTGTCATGAATTAATGCGGTTATTTTATTTTTTTATCCCAGATAAATTTATACTTTTGCACACCCAAAATGAAGAGTTGTGAGCAAGCGGGGATCATATGCGGTACGCATTTCAGGAATTGGAGAAGGCAGTCATAATTTTTCATTTGACCTGGACGAACGGTTCTTTGATTTATTTGAGCACTCTGAAATCAGCAAAGGCGAGGTTCATGCAGAGGTGATCCTGGAGAAAAATCCCGGGGTCCTTGCACTTCATTTCTCCCTTGAAGGGAAGGTTGAGGTGGTGTGTGACCGTTGCCTGGAGCCATTTATGGCGGAAATTACTGCCGGAGAGACTTTATTTGTAGAGGCGGGTGAGGCTTCCGAGAATAGTGAAGACGATGTCATCCATATCGGAATGGACGATCACGAGATAGAAATCAGTCAGTACCTTTATGAATTTGTTATACTGGCTTTACCCTATCAAAGGATACATCCAGATAATCCGGACGGGCATTCCACCTGTAATTCGGAAATGCTGAAAAAACTGGATGCTCACAGGACCAGGCAGCCTGATCCTGAAAATCAGAACCTGACAGATCCCAGGTGGGATGCTTTAAAGAAAATCATTGAAAAAAACAGATAGCTATGGCACATCCAAAAAGAAAGATCTCTAAGACCAGAAGAGACAAGAGAAGAACACATTATAAGGCTGAAGCTCCCACTCTTTCCACCTGTTCAACCACGGGTACGGTTCATGAACGTCACCGTGCTTACTACGTGGATGGGAACCTTTACTACAAGGGCAAACTGGTTATTGACGCGGAAGCTGATCTAACTTAGACCTAACCATGGCCAGGGCAGAAGCCCGGTAATCCATGCGCATTGGGATCGATATGATGGGGGGCGACTTCGCTCCGGGCTCCGTGATACACGGTGCCATTCTCGCCAGGGAATCCATGCCTGCTGATGCGGAGATCGTTCTGATCGGTCCGAAGGATGTGCTTGCCCGCTACTCGGAGGAACATCAGCTCGATGTAGGCGGCTTTACAGTTGTAGATGCCCCGAATCTGGTGGGCATGGAAGATAATCCGTTGAAGGCCTTTAAGGAAAAACCCGATGCCGGACTTTTCCTGGGTCACAAGATGCTTGCTGCCGGGGCACTGGATGGATTTTGTAGTGCAGGGAACACCGGGGCCATGTTGATCGGTGCCATACAGATCATTACCTCCATTCCGGGAATCATCCGGCCGGCCATCGCCGCACCCATTCCCAATGTAGAGGGCACCCGATCCCTTCTTCTGGATGTGGGGTTGAATCCGGATGCACGGCCCGATGTTTTGTACCAGTATGGCTCCATTGGTACCATTTATTCGGATTTGGTATATGGAATTAAGG
>CAYRLP010000208.1:0-5573 GCA_964424935.1 uncultured Bacteroides sp. | reverse complement strand
TAACGGACCTGCTTCCCACCCTGTGCGAGCTGTGTGACATTCCCTGCGAAACCAATCACCCGCTGGACGGGATCAGTGTCAAAGAGAGCATTCTGCAGGATCATGCGCAATATGGGGACCGGTATCTCCTGAACTACTGGGCGGGGCGCCTGAGCATCCGGAGTCAGCAATACCGTCTGGATCCCGGGGGAAGACTGTATGATATCGAATCAGATCGAGGACAGAAACAGGATCTGAGCACCCGTTTCCCTGAAATAAAACAGGAGATGGAAGAAGCGGCCGAAGCATTTGGTGGTCAGATCAAAGAGGAGCTGCCAGAGGTGGACACACGTCCCTTCATTCTGGGCCACCCGGGCACCAGGTATACCCAGATCCCTGCCCGCGACGGAACCGCCCATGGTCACATTAAGCGATCCAACCGCTGGCCCAACTGTTCCTTTTTTACCAACTGGACCGGGCTGCGGGACAGCATAACCTGGGAGGTTGAGGTGCCCGTGCAGGGGAGCTTCAAGGTATGGCTCTATTATACCTGTCCAGACACCGATGTGGGATCAACCATTCAGTTAACGGTAGGGGAAAAGCGCCTGCAAACAAAGATCACCGAGGCGTTTGATCCCCCGTTGAGAGGGATGGAAGATGATCTGACTCCCCGAATGGAATCCTATGTGAAGGACTGGAAACAAATGGAGATGGGAATCATGGATCTGGAAGGGGGAACGTTTGCCATGTCTCTGAAAGCGCTTGAAATACCCGGCAAAAGTGTGTTGGACTTCCGATTGTTGCTGTTTGAACGGATCTGAGTAGTTCTTATTGATTTTTCATAACGGATGGAGTAACTTCCTCCCTGTATATTCTGCATTACTGCGTATTATTCCATGCACCAATGAGAGCACGTAAAGGCATTGTCATATTACTCTGTTTTTGTACGCTGGGTCTCTTTGCCCAGGAAGAGTTCCAGGCCAGGTTACTGGTTTCCAGTCCTTACCGGGAAGGATTCCCCACCTTCTCACCCAGCGGGAATTTCATGATTTTCCAGCGAACCGAGCGGATAGATTCAACCGGTCAGAACGGCTTATGGAGGATAGCTATCGCATATCCCAGCCTGGCAAGGCAAATATACAGCGGTGTGGCAGAGCATCCCAGATGGTCGCCCGATGGAAGGCTGGTTGTTTTCGACGCCGATACCGGGAGAAGCATCAAAATGCTGCCGATTCCGGGCGGAGACCCTATCTCATTCCTCCCGGATTCCATCGGGATCATGAACGGAGGATTACCGTGCTGGTCGCCCGATGGACTGAAAGTGGCATTCATCGAGGGATCCACCGTATCCCTTTGTGTTTATGACAGCAGGATAGGCAGGGCCGTCCCCATATTCCATGAACCGGGGATGGTGCCTCTTCCGGGGGGCTGGACCCCTGACGGGGGTCATATCCTGATCGCGCTGATGGAAAGGGATAGCAGAAAATCCACCATCTGGAAGGTTTCGGCCGACGGAAAACAGCGTACTCAGATTAAAGGGCACCGGGAAAATTTCTATCGCTATCTGGCGCTTTCACCCGACGGAGCCCTGCTGATATATGCATCTATGGAAGAGGGGCATCTCGGATTGTACATCATGCCTGCCACAGGAGGCGAGTCCCTTCCGTTTGCTGTAAGCAAAGAGGCTCACAATGACGGCCCCTGCTGGTCCCCGGACGGGAAAATGGTTGCATTCAGCAGCGGCCAGTCCGGGAACGGGGACATTTACTTGGTGGATGTGGATACCGAAGAGGTTGTCCGGATGCTTCAGGCGCTCAGTGAATGACCCCCGTTTCAGGGTTCCACCGTTTCCCCGTCCCATCCTGCAATTCTGGCCAGAATATACCACATGGCATAGGCCTTCCGGTTGGCGGTAATATGCTGGGTATTGTGTGCCCCGAAAGTGACCGATCCGCCCGGTGAGGAGCGGTTCTCATAATAATCGGTACCCAGGTCATGACTGTTTTGCCAGTCTGCATAGAAGGTGCCTCCGGTGGGCGAGTTTCCATCATCCCCGGCATCCTCCCAATAGTTACCCTCCATGTCGTGTGTGTCAATGCCATAATAATCCAGGCAGTAGAACTTGTTTGTCCGGCAGTAGTCAATGATCAGCTCCGCCTGGTTCCTGGGTTTTCCCTCTCCCACATTGTTGTCCAGCTCGGCATGACCGGTCATAAAGATAAAACTTACGGAATGCTCCCTCTGTCCTTCTCCGGAACCAATCTTGCTTCCTCCTTCCCCGTATTCGTTGATCAGGGTTTGCATTCCCGGGATGTAATTGACTTCCATATCATGTCCCGCAATGCTGCACCAGCTCCACATGACTACATTGATCTCGGAATTCTCCGGATCATCCAGGTAGTTTCTGGTAGCCTGAATGAATGCCGTTTCGTCCCGGCTTAAGTCTGCTGCATCTACATCGGGTTCCGCATAAGAAGCCAGGGCATAATCCCTGAAATCAAGTTTATCCGCCTGCGGATCATTATTGGTGATGGCAAACCGGATCTCGTCTCCCGGTTTGAAACCGGGCAGACCAAACATGCCGTAGGAAACATGAGTTCCGTGTGAGGTGTGCTGATAGGCGATATGGAGGTTATTCCGGGCCGCGTGGATATAGACCTCCGGTATGGCCCTGAGCATTTGCTCGCTGGCCACACTGTCATTTGCAATGACCGTTACAGCTCCTGTTATCATTTCAGGATCATTTTTCTCGCAGGATGTAAAGATCCCGGCGAGAAGGAGTAAAAAAGTGAAGAATGCGGGCAGGTTTTTCATGAGGTGACAGGTTTTTAAGGAATACCATGCCTATTAAACGGGATCCTGTGCGGGATAGTTGCATCCTGAACGCCCTGCCTGTCGTCTTTCCGGCCCCGGTTTTAGAAATGGGATGCCGACGAAAAAAAATTTATACTTTTGTTGCTATTTCGAACCATGTTGCAATCCTTTCTAGTTGAACCCGGCACCATCCGGTTTGAGCAGACTGCGGTCCCTGATCCCCGGGAAGGGGAGGTCCTGATCCGTATGCATATGGCAGGAATATGCGGATCCGATATAAAGATGTTCAGAAACGGGCACCGGCTGGATGTCCCGCTGACCATCGGGCATGAGGGCATTGGTCAGATCGAAAGAGTGGGGCCGGGTGTTCCGGAGGAAAGAGTGGGGGAGCGGGTGGTGATTGAGCCCAACATCCCCTGTCAGAATTGTCCCGAGTGCTGGAAGGGAAGGGGGAATATCTGCCGGAACAAGCGCATCATCGGGGTGAACGAAACGGGTTGTTTTGCCGAATACCTTACCCTTCCTGCCGGCTTTGCGCATGTACTGCCCGGAACCATGAAGGATGCCGATGCGGTGACCATTGAGCCGGCTGCAGTGGCCCTGGCTGCCCTGAACCGTTCCACGGCCAGGCCGGGCGATACCATTGCGGTTATTGGTCTGGGGACCATAGGCATGCTCGTCACCCATGTGGCCCTCTCCCTTGGATACCGGGTACTGATTTCAGAACCTGTGGATTCAAAGAGCGAAAAAGCCGGGAACATGGGAGCGGAAATTGTCCCGGCAGGCAATCCAAAGGACCAAAAAGCCGGTCTGCTGGAAACAGTTTTTGAAAAAGCGGAGGTGTCCGCAGTATTTGAATGTGCGGGTACGGGCCACTCAGCAACCCTGGCAGTTGAGTCTGCTCCCCGGGGAGCGGAAGTAATGCTGCTGGGTCTTTCAGAAGCTGAAAGCAATTTCAAGTCCTTCAGCGTCTCCCGAAAAGGCAACCGAATTATTCCCTCCCTGATTTACGACCATCCCTTCGACTTCAAACGGTGCATCAGATTGGTGGAAAGGGGCCTGATTTCCCCCGGCATGGTAGTCTCCTGGTATTATTCGCTTCCCGAACTCCAGAGTGCCCTGGAACAGGCACAAAAAGGCAGGGAAAGCAAAATAGTCATCCGGATTTCCGGGAATTGAACCCCCTATGAAAAACAGTAAGAGAACCGGTCCCCCCGGCATAAACCATTTTCAGGACCTGATTGGAGAAGGTCCCATGTCCTTTTTCCAGGTGTTCGTAGTACTCATGTGCTTCATTCTGAACATGAACGATGGGATTGACGTGCTGGTGGTTTCCTATACAGCCTCGGAGATCCTCACCGAATGGGGACTGACTAAGGCCCAGCAGGGATATATTTTCAGTGCAGGACTGGCAGGCATGACCCTGGGTTGCCTGTTTGTTGCGCCGATCGCAGACCGCATCGGTCGGAGAAGGCTGTTCATTTTTGCCGTCGGACTTGAATCACTGGCCATGATCGCATCTTATCTGGTGGACAGGTACGGGCAGTTGCTGGTGCTGCGTTTCCTGGCCGGTCTGGGTATCGGCGGTCTGCTTCCCACCATGGCCGCGGTGGCTTCTGAATTCTCAAACAACCGGCGCAAGGACCTGTCCGTGGGCTTCGTGCAGGCCGGATGGCCCATCGGGGCCATACTAATGGGTTTTTTTACAGCCTGGGCCGTACCCGAGTTTGGCTGGCGTTTCGCCTACCTGACCGCCGGACTGATTTCAGGTGCCATGTGGCTCATGATCGTCCTGTTCATGCCCGAGTCCGTTGAATACCTCATAAAAAAGCAACCTTCCCGGGCACTTGAACGCATCAATCGGGTGCTGAGGAGACTGGGCCATGAAGAACTGGATGCCCTGCCGCCTGCCCCTGAAACAGCTCCTCCCAATGTGAGGACCCTGTTCAGCGACCGTTACAGAGGGGCTACCATTCGCCTCTGGATCGGAATATTTTTCGGATTTATGACCCTTTATACGCTGATCAGCTGGGTTCCCAGCATAGCTACCGATTCAGGAATGCCTTTCCAGATGGCCACCTATGTGGGGGTCCTGCTGAACATTGGAGCCTTCCTGGGAAGCACCGGGATCGGATGGCTGGCTGCCCGTTTCCGGCTGAAGAGACTCATTTTCACTTTTTTCGTTATTGCCTTCGGGATCATGGTCCTCTATGGTTCTATTACCCTGAGCAATGCACTGATATTTATTCTTACCTTCTTTATGGGGATTTTTGTGCAGGGTGGCTTCAACGGGTACTGGCCGGCGACCACCCGCGTTTATGATACGGAAGTACGGACCACCGGGGTGGGATGGGCCGTGGGAGCCGGGCGTTTCGGGGCCATACTCGGCCCGGCCCTGTTTGGAATCCTGTCGGACCTGAACCTTTCAGTAGCCCTGCTTTTCGTCATATTCTCCGTTCCACTTGTGATCTCCTCCGTCGCTGTGATCGGGATCCCTTCCAGGAACCTGGATTAGAAGCAGGACTGACTTCCATGCTATCCGGTCCGTATCGGGACTGCTACAACTCAATTTTCTTCAAACCAAGCCAGCCCAGCCCGCTGGTCTGCGGAGGAATCAGATACCCCTCTTCCATGGAGAGCATCCCCTGGAAGGGATCCTCCAGGATATCTAAATGTCCGTCCAGATCCGCATACTTTATATTCGGCCTGCTAAGTGCAAAATGGAGTCCGGCTGCAATCCCCAGGGCGGATTCATCCATGCAGCCCACCATGACACCTAT
>CAYRLP010000207.1:0-5573 GCA_964424935.1 uncultured Bacteroides sp. | reverse complement strand
GGTCTATTTGAGACGATCCGGATTTTTGCGGATGAATTCCTCCCAGTTTTTGACACCGGATCTGGGCTGCATGTTCCCTCTTTGATAAAAGTGGCATACCGCCGCTGCAAGACCGTCCGTGGCATCCAGGTTCTTTGGAAGCTCCGGCAGGTCAAACATCCTCAGGAGCATCCGGGCCACCTGCTCTTTTGAAGCATCTCCGGCGCTGGTAATGGATAATTTTATCTTTCTGGGAGCATATTCGAATACAGGAATTTCCCTTGAAAGTACGGCTGCCATAGCGACCCCCTGGGCTCTTCCCAGCTTGAGCATTGACTGCACATTCTTGCCGTAAAAAGGCGCTTCGATGGCGACCTCATCGGGAAGATATGTATCCATAAGTCCCAGGGTATGTTCATAGATCTTTCTAAGTTTCAGGTAGTGGTCTCCTTCACGTTTAAGGTCCAGGGCTCCCATATCCAGGTATTCCGGATTTTTTCCAGAGCCCTTAATGACCCCGAATCCCATCATGTTGGTTCCGGGATCGATTCCAAGGATGACTCGTTCAGATTTGCTTTGCATCTTTTCCTATTGTATTCTGGATCACAATGCCGGCCACCAGCAGGATGATACCGACCACTGTGGTAATATATATTTTCTCTCCCAGTATCCGGTTGGCAAACAGCAGGTTCAGGAACGGAGCCACATATACCAGGTTGCTGATCCGGTCACTGGATGGAGCAAGACGCAGGGCCATTACCCACAGGACAAAGGTAACACCCATTTCAAATATTCCCACATAGATGGCTGCAATCCATCCATCAGGGTTATCCGGGAATGGATGTTCCATCAGGATCCCTGCCAGTAAAAGATAGAGGGAGGCAAAGGCAAAATTGAGAAACAAACGAAAAACAGGATCCATCCGGTCGCGTGAATTATACAAAAAATAGAACGCCCAGACGATCGAAGTGGAAAGAGCCAGAATTATGCCCAGACGGTTCTGAGGATCCTCGGAGACCGTACCCCCCATACGTGAAACCAGCAGGACCCCGGAAAAACTGATCAGCATGGCACCAAGGCTGAGCCAGCTGATCCGCTGGCGCAGAATAGGCACCGCAAGCAGGACCAGCACAATGGGCCAGATCATATTTAGCGGCTGGGCCACCTGTGCCGGAAGAATCTGATAGGCTTTAAAAAGGATCAGGTAATAGGCCACGGGATTCAATAGCCCCATCAGCGCTGAAAAGGCCAGGTCCTTTATTGTAAAAGAAAGAGCGATGCGAAGCTTCCCCTGAACCAGGGTCAGGATCCCGAGCACCAGCGTCGAGGTAAGGGTGGCCCCGGTGAGAAGTTGCCAGGTATTGATGCTCCGGAGCCCCAGCTTGAAAGCTGTAGGACAGGTGGACCAGAACAGAACGGCCAGAATGGCAAATAGGTAGGCGTTCCTGTTTGAACCGACTTTCATGAGTCCGTAAGATCAGGAAATCCGTTCGTTTCCGGGACCCATGTAGGGATGAAGTACCTCCGGGATGTCAATGCCGGTTGGGGTCTGGAAGTTTTCAAGCAGGGCTGCCACGATCCTGGGCAATGCCAGGGCGCTTCCATTCAGGGTATGGGCCAGCTGCGGACGCTTTTCCCCAGGTTCCCTGAACCGGAGTTTCAGCCGGTTGGCCTGATAGGATTCAAAATTGGATACCGAACTAACCTCCAGCCATTTTTCCTGAGCGGCCGAATAGACCTCGAAATCGTAGGTCAGGGCGGAAGTGAAGCTCAGATCCCCCCCGCAGAGCTGGATAATCCGGTAAGGAAGTCCCAGTTTCAGTATCAGCTGTTCCACATGCGATACCATCTCCTCGAGGGCCAGGTACGAACGTGTAGGGTGTTCAATATGTACAATTTCCACCTTATCGAACTGGTGTACACGGTTCAGTCCCCTCACATCCTTCCCGTAGGAACCGGCCTCTCTTCTGAAGCAGGGCGTGTAGGCAGTATTTTTTACAGGCATGTCTTTTGGATCCAGAATGACATCCCTGTAAAGGTTGGTAACCGGAACTTCAGCGGTGGGTATCAGATACAGGTTGTCGCCTGTAATATGGTACATCTGTCCTTCCTTATCCGGAAGCTGTCCCGTCCCGAATCCCGATGCTTCGTTAACCAGGAAAGGGGGAAGCACCTCCTGGTAACCAGCCTTAATATTTTCATCCAGGAACCAGGAGATAAGCGCACGTTGCAGCCTGGCGCCCTGACCACGGAACACCGGGAAACCTCCTCCGGTGATTTTTACCCCAAGTTCGAAATCAATCAGGTTGTATTGCCTGGCAAGCTCCCAGTGCGGCTTTGCACCGTCAGTCAGTTGAGGCATCACACCGTTTTGCCTTACTTCCCGGTTATCGGCATCACTCGTCCCAGCGGGAACTGAAGGATGGGGGATATTGGGTACCTGCACCAGCAGCTCCATACCCCGGGAGTTGGCCAGCTGAAGTTGTTGTTCCAGGTCTTCCAGCTCCTTCTTCAGGGTGGAGGTCTGTTGCTTCACCTGGTTGGCTTTGTCAGTTTCGCCCGATTTGAATAGCAGACCAATCTCTTTGCTGAGACGGTTCATTTCGGCCTGCAGGTCGTTGGTCCTTACCTGTATGGAACGCCGCTCATTATCCAGCTCAATGATTTGATCGATCAATTCTGGACTTTTGAAATTCTTAATTTCAAGTCCTTTGAGGATTAGTGCCCTGTTATCCCGTATAAAAGGAATGGTCAGCATATTGGAAATAAAAAAACCTGTAATACACTTTAAAGGTAGTGTATTACAGGTGAACGATATATAATATTGATATAATTCTAATTGTTTTCTGCCGGCTCAATGGAGACATAGGATTTGTTGTCCCTTTTCTTGGTGAATTTCACCTTTCCATCGGTCATGGCATAAAGGGTATGATCCTTACCCATTCCCACGTTGTTGCCGGGATGGTGTACGGTCCCCCGCTGCCTGACGAGGATATTGCCAGCCTTTACAATCTGTCCGCCATAAAGCTTTACACCCAGCCGTTTGCTTTCTGATTCACGACCGTTTCTTGAACTACCGGCTCCTTTCTTGTGTGCCATATCTGTTGACTTTTACTTGTTCTTATCCTGATCTTTTTTCGGGGCAGCTTTCGCCTCCGTCTTTTTGGCTGCGGGTTTCTTCGCAGCAGCGGTTTTAGCAGCACTTGCTTTGGCTGCAGGTTTCTTTGGGGCTGCAGGTTTCTTTGTTGCAGCAGGTTTCTTTGCAGCGGCGGTTTTCGCAGCAGGCTTCTTATCTTCAGCTGCTTTGGCTGCAGGTTTCTTTGTAGCAGCGGTTTTTGCAGTGGGCTTCTTCTGACTTGCTGCTTTTGGAGCTTCCTCTTTCTTGGCCGTGGCGGTCTCTTTCTTCTCCGCTCCACCCTTTTCCGAAATGCCTTCGATCTGGATCTGGGTCAGGTACTGACGATGACCGTTCAGTTTTTGATATCCCTTCCTTCTTTTCTTTTTAAAGACCAGGATTTTGTCCCCTTTCATATGAGAGATCACCTTGGCACTAACCGTTGCCCCTTTCACAACCGGATCCCCTACGGAGACTTTGCTGCCTGTATCTATTAACAGAACCCTGTCGAAAGAAACCTTCTTCCCTTCTTCCGCTTCCAGCCTGTGTACAAATATTTTCTGGTTCTTTTCAACCTTAAACTGTTGGCCGGCTATTTCAACAATTGCGTACATTCTGCAGTGCTTTTTACTTTATATCAGATTTTTGGGTCTGCAAAGATAGAAAAGATTGTGTGATAGTCAAAGATTTTAAATGAATTATTTCCTGAACAATCGTCTCAGAAATTCTTTGGTTACCGATGTAAAATGATCGGCCTGAATGGTGATTTGCAGAAAATCAAAAGTCACAGCCAGGGACTCTCCTTTGGGTTTTTATGAGGCTTTTGTATTGTATTCATAAAAAACTATATGTACGTTTGTGAGTAAAGAGTGCAAAAAGAGGTATGGGGAAAATCAAGTTAAATGTCCTAGGCATCTCGTATAGTCAGACCCAGTCAGGTGCCTATGCATTGGTATTGTCGGAAGAAGAAGGAAACAGGAGAATACCCATCATTGTTGGTGGTTTTGAAGCCCAGGCCATCGCCATTGAGCTGGAAGGACTTGCACCACCCCGTCCCCTGACACATGACCTGTTTAAGAATTTTGCAGAATCCTACGGGATCAAGCTGATAGAGGTTAATATTCATAAGCTGGAGGATGGGGTTTTCTTTGCCAACATACTCTGTGATAACGGGGGACAACGCATCATTCTGGATGCAAGAACCTCGGATGCCATAGCGTTGGCTCTGCGGTTCAGTTGCCCCATATTCACCACGGATGAGATTGTTGAAAAGGCAGGCATTGTGCTTGACTTTGAAAAAGGTACCGATTTTGAAACGCCGGCCCCATCCCAGGAGAAGGAAACTGATACAAAAGTGGAAAAGAGCAAAAAAGGTGCCCCTCAAATGGATCTTTCCAAAAAGAGCATGGATGAATTAAGGTCCATGCTTGCGGAATCAGTTTCCAAGGAGGATTATGAAAAAGCTTCCGAAATTAGGGATGAGATAAACCGAAGATCCAAATGATTGCAGATACGGTGATGGTTGATACCATCATTTCCACCATTCAGCAGGTCCCCGTTGATACCCTTCCGTTATCCAACATCATTCCCGAAAAGACCGGATTCAATTTCGACATGATCCGCCTGCTTCGGGGCATATTGGGTATGGCGGTTCTGATTGCCATTGCCTACGTTTTCAGCAGCAACCGAAAGGCTGTATCGTGGAAAATGGTGGGAACCGGACTCCTTTTTCAGCTAATCCTGGCTGTGGGAATTCTATATGTTCCCTTTATCCAGGTCTTCTTTGAATTTATCGGGAAGGGATTTGTCAAGATCCTTGCTTTCACCAATGAGGGGGTTACCTATCTGCTGAAGCGGAACGATACCGGAGAGGTGGGTCCCGGACTTCAGAATTTTGCCTTTACCATCCTTCCCACGATCATTTTTTTCGCGGCCTTTTCCAGCCTCCTTTTTTACCTTGGGATTATCCAGATTTTTGTAAAAGGATTCGGGTATCTCTTATCCAGGGGGCTGGGGTTGTCCGGTCCGGAGAGCCTGTCAGTGGCCGGGAATATTTTCCTGGGTCAAACCGAATCTCCCCTGCTGATCAAACCTTACCTGGAGACAATGAGCAAATCGGAAATCCTGCTGGTGATGTCCGGGGGGATGGCCACCCTGGCGGGTGGGGTACTGGCGGCCTACATCGGTTTCCTGGGAGGAGGCGATCCCGTCCAGCAGGTGATCTTTGCCAAGCACCTGCTTACGGCATCCATCATGGCTGCCCCGGGCGTGGTCGTCATTTCCAAGATTATTGTTCCCCAGACGGAAGCAGTGGATAAAACCATTGAAGTCAGTAAGGAAGATGTAGGGAAGAATGCGCTGGATGCCATTTCCAACGGGACCGGTGACGGACTGAGGCTCGCAGTGAATGTTGGAGCCATGCTTCTGGTTTTCATTGCCTTTATTGCCTTTGCCAACTATATCCTGGTGAAGCTTGGAG
>CAYRLP010000206.1:3410-5659 GCA_964424935.1 uncultured Bacteroides sp. | reverse complement strand
CGCCGGGACAGGACGGGGAATGGCTGGAAGAGCTGAACACCGTATTTGATGCATTCAAAGCCGCCGGGGTCGACCTGGTGGTTATGGATGTCCGTTACAATCCCGGTGGAAGCCTGGACCTCTCTTCCTACATAGCGTCCACACTGGGACCTGCTTCGGCCATGGAGGGAAACGACGTATTCTTAAACCTGGTCTGGAACGATTTTTACAACCAGTACTGGGCGCAGGCCGATCTGGACGATGACGGGCAGGCGGACGGGCTCGAATCCGAACAACTGCGGATCAGGCTCCCGGAAAGCGATAAGAATCTGGATCTCTCCTCGGTCTATTTCCTCACCACCGACCGGACGGCCTCGGCACCCGAATCCCTGATGGCAGGCCTCTATCCCTACACCAACGTAGTACAGATCGGGACCACGACCCACGGAAAATGTTATGCTTCGGTTACCATTACGGACTGGGCACAACCCAAGCGTCACAACTGGGCCATGCAGCCCATTGTGATCAAGTATTCCAATGCGGAAGGATTTACGGACTTCGTGGATGGAATAGATCCCGATTACGAGGTGCTGGACAACCTGCTGTATGCCGAACCATTTGGCAGCCTGCAGGACCCCCTGCTGGCTAAAGCGCTTGAACTGATAACCGGTGTGTCACCCCTGACCAGGAAATCAGTGCCTGCAAGGCCCGGGTTTGAAGCCTTGCCGGTTCCCAGAAAGCCCCTGGAGGAGTGGCATGTGGAGCTCCCCAGAATACATTAGGATGATTAGGTCCGCCTGCGGCGGATGGCCCGGTTGATCCGTCGTATCAGGCCGGGACCTTCGTAGATAAATCCCGTATAGATCTGGACCAGGCTGGCCCCGGCATCCAGCATATTCAGGGCATCCTGTACACTCATGATGCCCCCCACTGCAATGATGGGAAGGGTCCCCCCGCTTTTCCGGTGGATGTACCTGACGACCTCCAGGCTCCGGGCTGTAAGCGGGGCACCACTCAGTCCCCCGCTCCCGATTGCTTGTACCTTTTCTTCCGCAGTTTTTAATCCTTCCCGGCTGATAGTGGTGTTGGTGGCCACAATCCCGTCCAAAGTAAGGCGGCCGATGATTTCCAGGGTTTCATCTAGCTGCCTGTTGTTGAGATCGGGTGAGATTTTCAACAGCACGGGTTTCCGGATTTCCTTCTTGTCACGCAGGGTGACGATCCGCCCAAGGATCTGTTCCAGGGACTCCTGGTCCTGCAGTTTCCGCAGATCAGAGATATTTGGACAGCTAACATTGACAACGAAATAGTCCACCCGGTCGTACAGGACCTCGAAAACCGCCTCATAATCGTCCGCAGCCCGTTCATTGGGGGTTTGGGTGTTCTTGCCTATGTTACCGCCTAAAATGAGCCCTTTGGGCCTTCTACGGGCCAATTTAGCCGCTGCCGCCCTCGCTCCCAGGTTGTTGAATCCCATCCGGTTGATCAATCCGCGGTCCTGTACCAGGCGAAAACTTCTGGGCTTTTCATTTCCAGGCTGTCCTTCAGGGGTTACCGTACCTACTTCGATGAAAGAGAATCCGAATGCATGAAATTCCCTGTAGATACTGGCATTCTTATCGAATCCTGCCGCCAGGCCTACCGGATTTTCAAAGTGCAGCCCCAGAATTTCGGTCTCCAGGGCTTCATGCTTTACCTGATAGCAGCGCCTTACAAGCGGAAGAACTCCGGGAACGGCAAAGGCACAACGCAGGAAAGAGCTTGTAAGACGGTGAATGGTTTCGGGGGAGAAGAGAAACAGGACGGGCCGGATCAGGTACCTGTACATTCGGTTTTTGCATGCAAATATAAGCAGTTTTCTATTGCGCGGGCTTAAAAGATTTGAAGGTATCGTCTTCGTAAAGAACCATAACCTGCACGACCCGTTTTGAAGAGGCGGATATCTTTTCCAGATCGGCCCCTTTTTCCAAGCTCCTGGTTTGTTCTTCTTCTTCAGAAGAAGCTTCTCCTTCCGGCGCTTCATTCCTGCTTTTTTCCTGGATCACAGCGGTTTCAGGCTTCTGTATTTCCGTCGATTGTTCAGTTGAATCGGAAACAGAGGCTTCAGCAGGCACTTCACGATCCACCGGAGCATCGAAAAGGTTGCCGGAAACCGTTCTTCCCATCCGCTCATACATAGTGCCTTCTCCAAGCATAAGCCAGGATGCATTCAGACCCGGGAACGCTTTCAAAGTCTTTTGCAGAAAGTCAAAGCTGGGTTTGTTCCTTCC
>CAYRLP010000206.1:0-3400 GCA_964424935.1 uncultured Bacteroides sp. | reverse complement strand
GGACATGCGAGATACTGCTTCTCTGCACTCCTATCAGGTCCGCAAATTTGGACGGTGACAATTGTTCCAGATCCAATAACTGTATAAGGCGCTCTTTCATCACAAATAGTTTGGTTACAAATGTAAATATAATATTGTTTCCATATGTTAACGATAGTAATTTACATATGTAACCTGCATTAGAATATACATTATTTAGCTTATTTTATTGTAATAGGGAGGGATCCTGGTTAACCGTGTATATATTGCATTTACAGTATATATAATGGAAAAATTTTATAATTTCTTACGCTCTCTCTGCATGCTGCTGATAACAGGAATTCCAGCCCTTTTGCAACAGGCATGTACTGTGGTTTTCCAGCCATTTAGGAAGCCTATTCAGGGTCAATTTTATAATATAACACTTACTTTAAGTATATATTGATATAAAGTCACTAAACTACTGGTATATAATCTAATATTTCTACAATATTTCAATTCGAAAGCTATTCCAAACCCGGTTTTATGCATATTAGTTGAAGTAAATTGACAAAAAATCTATTATAATACTGGTTATCTGGTATTTAATCATCACAACTTTCGATTTGAAACCAGTGTTGTTTTTGTTTACAATTGTAACCTTTACAAAGTGCTGTTATTGTTTACTTATGTATATTATTATTCCTGTTTTATATTGATTACAATTGTGAAAGGATGAAAAAGAGTTACAAATGTAAATTATCGGTTCTTAATTGTCACCCTCACATTTTTTGGATTTGTTTCGCATCCGAACTACACATCTGGATTACATTCCTGGGATCCCTTCCTCCGGTTTCATCCATCGGGGACATTGTCCCAAAAATCCGGCTTCGCCCCTCCCCCTCCAGGCTCCTGACATATTTCTGCCAATTTTGCTGCTGATTCAGAAATTAGGACTGCGAAGAGGAAAATTTCCCGGGATGATATCCATCTTCAAGTTAAATTTCCTGCTCTCAGAGGCTCAAACGAGTTTAAATAAGAAGTTTTCACGTTGAAAATGAATCGCTTACTGCGAATCATACCAGAATTAAGAACACGGGCAAGCAGTTCAAACCAGGAAACTGATTAGGTATTATTGTTCAATTCTCCCTCAGATCGGGCCACGATGGACGAAACCGTGGAGTCGCCCGTTATATTGACTACGGTCCGTAACATATCCAGAGGCCGGTCCACACCCAGGATCAATGCCAGCCCCTCCACAGGCAGACCCACCGAATTCAGGACGATAATCAGCATTACAATGCTGCCGCTGGGAATGCCGGGAGACCCTATGGAAGCCAGTGTGGCCGTGAGCACGATGGTCAGCTGCTGGATCAGGGTCAGTTCAATTCCGAAGACCTGGGCGATGAAAACAGCTGCGATGGCCTGATAGCAGCTGGTTCCATCCATATTGATCGTCACCCCTACCGGAAGAACGAAATTCGCAATGGGTTTGGAGACGCCCAGCTCATTGATCACCTGCTTCATGGTAACGGGCAGTGTGGCCGCACTGGAGCTGGTTGTAAAGGCCACCAGCTGGGCAGGCAGGATCGCTCGTATAAAGGCAGGAGTCCTGATCCTAGCCAACAACCGCATCAGCAAGGGGTAAAATCCGAGGATCAGCAGAAACAGTCCGAGGATCACGGTGAGCATATACATGCCCAGGGCAGTAAAAATATCCGCATCACCTGAAAAATCCACCACCAGGGCAGCCATCAAAGCCAAAACCCCCACCGGTGCAAAGCGCATGATGAGATCCACGATCTTAAGGATCACATCGTTCAGGCCATCAAAAAAATCTTTGACAACCTGGGTCTTTTCACCAGGTACCAATACCAGCGCTATACTGAACAGAATGGCGAAAAAAATGATTTGAAGCATTTTGGAGTTATCACCGGCAGCCTGGAAGAAATTCTCCGGGACCATATCTTCAAAAAAGAACAGCGGGGACTGTTTCTCAATCTCCCTGGCCGAAAGCTGCCGGTCCTCCAGCTGGCCGCTGAATTGCTCCCTGTACTGGACGTGTTTATCCTCCGGAAACACACTCCCGGGCTTGAATATATTCACCATGGCCAGACCCAGGGTTGTGGCGAACACAGTGGTGACCAGGTAGATGACGATCGTTTTATAGCCAATCCTGGACAGTTTTGTGATGTCTGTCAGACTGGAAATGCCTTTGACCAGAGAAACAAAGATCAGAGGTACGGCGATCAGCTTCAGCAGTTTAAGGAAGATGGTCCCCCACGGTTTTACCCAGTTGGTAGTAAATGTCTCCCATCCGGCCCAAACCGCGATCAGTCCCCAGAGGATTCCCAGTCCCATTCCAATAAAAATCTTTGCCCAGAGCGGAAGTTTTTTCAGCATAATTGTTTCAATAATAATAAATATCTATTTCAGTGCCTCATACAATACCCCCACGGGATGCAGTACCTGTCTCCCCGTCCCATCCAGAATCTGATGCCTGCAGCTCGTACCCGGGGCAGCCAGGATGGTCTCTCTGCCGGCTTCCCTGACCGCCGGGAACAGCACCAGCTCTCCCACTTTCATGGAGAGTTCATAATGCTCCCTCTCAAATCCGAAAGCGCCAGCCATTCCGCAGCATCCTGATGGGATCTCCTCCACCCGGTAATTTTCGGGGATGGAGAGGATCCGCAAGGTGGGGGCGGTACTGGCTATGGCCTTTTGTTGGCAGTGACCGTGTAACAGGACCCTGGATTTCCTTTTGGTAAACAGGGAGCTGTCAAAGATGTGCCGTTCAAACGCCCGGTCCAGGTACTCCTCCATGGTAAAACAACTTTCTGATAGCTCCCTTGCCCTGCTCTGCAGGTCCGGCCCGACCAGTTCCGGGAATTCATCCCTGAATCCCAGGATGGCCGAAGGTTCAATCCCCACCAGGGGCCGTTCCGGTGTAACCAGATCACTTAGCAGCTCAACATTTTTACGGGCAACGATCCGTGCCTTTTTCAGGAGACCTTTGGAAATAAAGGTCCTTCCGCTTACCGCGTGTTTTACCGTCATGACCCGGACGCCCAACCGGTTCAGAAACCGGATACATGTGATTCCCAGGCCGGTATCATTGTAATTGGTAAACTCATCCATAAAAAGTACCACCTCGGGTGCGTCTTCAGGAAGGGACCGGTTCAGATTCTCAAGATGCTTACCGGCCCAGCTTCGAAGGGTGATCCGTCCCAGCGTGGGAATACTTCTCCTGGTGGAAAAACCGAGGAGCCGCTTTATAAGAGTAGAGGTTAATTTACTTGTTGCAACCCAGTTAAATAATACTGGTAAAACCATGCCCAGTCGGTTCACCCGGAAGATATTTGCAACCAGCAGGGTTCTTAAGGGGACCCGGTGATGTTCATACCAGTGTTGCAGGAATTCAGCCTTGATCTTGGCCATATCC
>CAYRLP010000205.1:4520-5672 GCA_964424935.1 uncultured Bacteroides sp. | reverse complement strand
AGTACAACCAGGATGCCGGTTACGATATAGAAGGGCATAATGATGTCGTTCACCTGTACGTTGGTGAGGTCGATGAACAGGCCCAGGAACAGGGGGGCGACCCACCAGGCCAGTTTATTCATGATTCCCATCAGGCTCATCCTGACCGCTGCAGTGTTCTCCGGCCCCAGAATGGTAATGTAGGGATTGACAGCACCCTGCAGCAGGGTGTTCCCGATCCCGCCCACAAACAGAGCAACCAGGAACAAGGGGAAACTGACCGATTTGGAGGAGGGTACAAAGAGCCACATGCCCAGTGCCATAATGAAGAAAGCGATCATCATGGCCCGCCTGTATCCGATCTTCTTGATGACCCAACCGGTGGGACGGCCAAAAATTACAAATGCGGAAAAGATCGCTGCGGTGACCAGGTAGGACTGCCCGGTGGTCAGATTGAATGCGGATCGGAGTGCCGGGGTAAGGAATCCGCTGATTCCCACACCGAAGCCAATCATGAAAAATACGATACCGACAATCATTAAAGGTCCGAAGGGTCCGACCTTGTAGGTTTTAGTGTTGCTCATTTCGGGTTATTTTGAAGTTTAGTTAGTCGACGCGATGGGCATAAAATTAATCTTTTCTGGATTATCTCAAATAATTTAAAGGCATATCGGTTCTTGGAAAGCTAACATCGGATAAGTACATTTACCTTGTAATTTTACTGGATTAGTCGATTTTCTATGCATACAACACTTTTGATTCTGGCTGCAGGGATGGGAAGCCGCTATGGAGGTATGAAACAGATAGATGCCTTTGGTCCCTCAGGCGAGACGATTACGGATTATTCCATTTATGATGCGATTCGTGCAGGTTTTGAACGGTTTGTTTTTGTAATCTCTCCCGGCATGGAGGAAGATTTTAAAACAAATTACACCAGGAAATTTCCCGAACAGCTGGAGGTGGAATACGTGATCCAGTCCCTCGATAAACTGCCCAGGGGCTTCAGGGTTCCTAGGGACCGCGAGAAACCCTGGGGAACCGCGCATGCAGTGCTAATGGCCAAAGATGTGATTCATGAACCTTTTGCCGTGATTAACGCGGATGACTACTACGGAAGGAAATCATACAAAATCATGAACCACTTTCTGACACAGACTTCAGAGGAAGCCCCCG
>CAYRLP010000205.1:847-4510 GCA_964424935.1 uncultured Bacteroides sp. | reverse complement strand
CTATTGCATGGTGGGATTTGAACTCGAGCGGACCATTTCCGATTATGGGTCCGTGGCCAGGGGAATCTGCCAGGTGGACGATAAGGGGTACCTGACCGGAATGGTGGAACGCACAAAAATATATCCTAAAGACACGGGCATCTTTTTTGAAGAGGAGGACGGGTCGGTACATTCGCTCGATCCGCAGGCGACCGTCTCCATGAACCTTTTTGGATTTACTCCCGATTTCTTCAGCCATATAGAATCGGACCTGAAAGGATTCCTGAAAAGGAATGCGAGGAACCCGAAGGCGGAACTTTATATCCCCTTTGTGGTGAACAACCTGATTGCCTCGGGGGATGCAAAGATGTCTGTTTTGCAGACCCCGGACTCCTGGTTTGGAGTAACCTACCAGGAGGATAAGCCCCGGGTGCTGAAGGCCATTCGAACACTGGTTGATGAGGGAGCCTATCCTGAAAAACTCTGGGGATAACAGGGACTGCCATTAGGGTCTGAATTAATACAAACTACATAAACTAATCCATGAAACGATTGTCATTTCTCATGCTGGTCTGTTCTCTCGCAACAGTCCAACTATTCGGACAGAAGCTGCCCGAATGGCAAAACCCCGATGTGATGGAGGTAAACCGGGAGGATCCCCATGCCACCAGATTCTCTTTTGACAGCTACAGTCAGGCTTTACAGGGGGATAAACATGCTTCATCCAACTATTTGACATTGAATGGTTCCTGGAGGTTTCACTGGTCCGACCATCCGGATGCCCGGCCGGTGGATTTTTATAAAACCACCTTTGACGATTCGGACTGGGATCTGATTGAGGTCCCCTCCAACTGGGAGATGAAAGGATACGGTTATCCCATCTATTCCAATACCTCCTATGAATGGACCCTCAATCCCCAGCCGCCGGAAATTCCCACGGACCATAATCCTGTGGGTTCCTACCGGAAAACTTTTTCAGTGCCCGGGGGATGGGAGGACAAACAGATCTATATCCACTTCGGAGCGGTTAAATCTGCATTTTACCTCTGGATAAACGGGGAGAAAGTGGGCTATAGCCAGGGCAGCAAGACCCCGGCTGAATTTAACATTACCTCCTACCTGACCGATGGAGAGAACCAGGTTGCCGTGGAAGTGTACCGGTGGTCGGACGGATCCTGGCTGGAGTGCCAGGATTTCTGGCGGATCAGTGGAATCGAACGGGAAGTATACCTGGAAGCGAGACCCGGCATCCAGATTTATGATTTCTTTTGCAAATCCGGGTTAAACAGCGATTACAAAACCGGACTGCTGGAACTGGATGTAGAGGTACGTAATGTTTCAGGGAAGGCTGGCGGAACCTGCATGATCGAAGCCAGCCTGACTCCCTGTGTGGGAGAGCAGATGTGGTCCAGGGAGCTTTCGCTCACACCGTCCGGAGAAAATGTCTGGAAAGCCTCATACAAGGATCTGATCGGAGAAGTAAACCCCTGGTCGGCAGAGACCCCTGTGCTGTACGGCCTGGTTCTGACCCTGAAAGATGAGCAGGGGAACATCCTTGAGCATGTTTCATCAAAAGTGGGATTCCGGACCTCTGAGATTAAATACGGGAAACTGCTGGTCAACGGGAAGGCGGTTACCCTGAAAGGAGTGAACCGGCATGAACATGATGAATATACAGGGCATGTGGTCAGCGAGGAGATGATGCGGAAGGACATTGAATTGATGAAACTTCACAACATAAATGCGGACCGGACCTGCCACTATCCCAACGATCCCCGCTGGTATGAGTTATGCGATGAATATGGATTGTATGTGGTTGACGAAGCCAATGTCGAATCACACGGGATGGGGTACCGTCCCGACCGTACCCTGGCGAACAATCCGCTGTTTATGAAATCCCACCTCGATCGCACCATCCGGATGGTGGAACGGGACAAGAACCATCCGTCGGTGATTATATGGTCACTGGGGAACGAGGCAGGCGACGGGGTCTGTTTTGATGCCACGTACGACTGGATCAAACAGAGGGATCTGAGCCGGCCGGTTCAGTACGAGCGAACCACCAGCGGGAGGAACACCGATATCTTCTGTCCCATGTACATGCGCATCCCGGATATGATAAGATATGTGGAGCGCATGCCTGACAAACCACTGATCCAGTGTGAATATGCGCATGCCATGGGAAACAGCAACGGGAACCTTATGGATTACTGGGAGGTAATCGAAAAGTATGACCAGCTCCAGGGTGGTTTCATCTGGGACTGGGTGGACCAGGGCATCGCGAAGGTTGCCGACGACGGGACCAAATACTGGGGCTACGGGGGCGATTTTGAGCCTGAGGAGGTGCACAACGATGGCTCATTTTGCCTGAACGGTCTGGTATTTCCGGACCGGACCGTGCATCCGTCCATCTTCGAGGTGAAAAGGGCCTACCAGAACCTGGGTTTTGAAGCAGTACCATTTAGTCCCGGTACGATCAAAGTGACCAACAAACACGACTTTATTTCCCTGGAAGGATTTGACCTGGATTGGGAACTCACCGCTGAAGGTGTCGTGGTGGAGTCAGGTACCGAGCCGCTGACCGGGGTGGCCCCGGGCGCACATACCTTCGTTAATCTGGGAACCGGCATCGCGGCAGAAGATCCGTCCAAAGAGTATTTTGTGAACCTGACTGCTGTCACCAGGGACTCCGCCTTACTGATACCCGCCGGACATCCGGTGGCGACTGCCCAGTTTGCCCTGAACCCGGCTGCGGAAAAAGCGGTTGCCAGCGAAGCCTTTGCTGCTAAGGGAACGGGCGGGGTTACCTATGCAGAGACCAGTACTTCCCTGGTGGTGCAGGTTCCCGGTGGGGAAATCACCTTCGATAAATCCACCGGACAGATGAGCTCTTACCTGCGGGGTGGAACAGAGCTGCTTGTGGAGGGTCCTTCCCCCAATTTCTGGAGGGCACCCATCGAAAACGATTTTGGGACCAGAATGCCCATGCGCTGTGCCATGTGGAAGAGTTTCGGAGGGGAGCTGAACCTGCAGACGCTCCTGCCGGCTCAGGTGGATGGGATGGTGGTGGTCGTGGCCGAATATCTACATCCGGAAAATGGTTCCAATTACAAAGTCACTTACCACTGCAATGCGGCAGGGGAGGTGCTGGTGTGTGTGGAATTCGTTCCGTCAGCGGATGATTTTCCGGAAGTACCCCGATTCGGGATGCGCATGGTCCTCCCGGGCGGTTTCCAGAACCTGGAATACTTTGGAAGGGGACCCTTCGAGAACTACATCGACCGGAACCATGCTTCCCAGGTCGGGCTTTACAGCAGCAACGTGGATGAACAATACGTTCCCTATATCACCACAGGCGAAAACGGAAATAAGACCGATGTGCGATGGCTGATCCTTTCCGATGGGGCAGGGAACGGGATTAAGATCTCGGGATTGCCAACCATCGATTTCTCGGCCCTGCCTTTTTCCCAGGATCAGCTGGACAGGGAGGTACGCGACGGAGCGCATACCATTGATCTGGTGCGATCGGACCGGGTTTACCTGAATGTGGACTGGAAACAGATGGGTGTCGGCGGAGACAATGCATGGGGCCACCCGATCCATGCCGAGTATAAGTTGCGGGCGGAGCCCATGGAATACAGCTACGTGATTTCACCTTTGTAATACAGATGATGGACAGACGAG
>CAYRLP010000205.1:0-837 GCA_964424935.1 uncultured Bacteroides sp. | reverse complement strand
GATTTCATCAGGTCGGGGGCTGTTCTTGGAACAGCTGCCGTCCTGCCTTTCCCTGTTTTCGGGGAGGAAGCCAGCGAAAAGGCCCGGATCGGTTTTATCGGAGTCGGTTTACGGGGCAGAAACCATTTGAATAACCTGTTGATGCGGGACGATGTGCTGGTCCCGGCTATTTGCGATTTGGATCCCGATGCACTGGGGAAAGCCCAGCAACTGATCGCCAGAGGGAACCAGCCGAAGGCCGAGGAATACAGCGGGGACGATTACGCCTACCGGGATCTTCTGCAGCGAAATGATCTGGACGGGGTTATTATCGCCACCCCGTGGCTCTGGCACACGCGGATGTCCGTGGATGCCATGCGGGCAGGTAAGTATGCAGGAGTGGAGGTCTCCGCAGCCAATACCCTTGAGGAATGCTGGGACCTGGTAAACACCTACGAGCAAACCGGCGTACCGGTGATGATCCTGGAAAACGTATGTTACCGCAGGGATGTGATGGCCGTTCTCCAGATGGTACGTGAAGGCCTGTTCGGAGAGCTGCTCCATGCCCGGTGCGGATACCAGCATGACCTTCGCGGGGTCAAATTCAACGATGGGAAAACCGCCTACGGTCCGGGAGTCGAGTTCGGGGAGAAGGGAGTCTCCGAAGCTGCCTGGCGTACATACCATTCGCTGTACCGGAACGGGGATGTCTATCCCACCCACGGAGTGGGCCCCATAGCCACTATGTTCAATATAAACCGGGGGAACCGTTTTTCAAGCCTCTCCTCCAATGCCACCAAGGCCGTTGGACTGCACCGCTACATAGTGAATCACCCCGAAGGCGGACCGGACCATCCC
>CAYRLP010000204.1:0-5673 GCA_964424935.1 uncultured Bacteroides sp. | reverse complement strand
TTCCTATGCTTACCTGGGAGGGGATGCCACCTATGTGATCATCCCCAGGGAGGTGATGGAAATGGGATGTCTTCTGGTCTACAGGGGACCCGGTTATTTCCCGGCCTCCATGGCAGAACCCTATTCCTGCGTGATCGGGGCCATGCATGCCAACTACCACATTAAGCCGGGAACCTATATCCATGACATGGAGATCGTGGATGGGGGAAAAATGGCCCTGCTGGCAGGTGTGGGTCCCATGGGTCTGGCTGCCATCAGCTATGTCCTGAACCGGGAAGGACCCAGACCATCCCTGCTGGTGGTGACCGATATTGACCAGGACCGGCTGGACCGGGCGGCTCATCTCTATTCCCCCGCCTATGCCCGGGAGCAGGGTGTGGAACTTCAATATGTGAATACCGGAAACCGGCCGGATCCCGTGAACCGGTTGAAGCAGCTGAACGGTGGTGAGGGATATAACGATGTATTTGTTTTCGCTCCGGTGAGCCAGGTGGTGGAACAGGCCGACCAACTGCTCGCCTTTGACGGATGCCTCAATTTCTTCGCGGGTCCGGCCGATCCGGCTTTCAGTTCCAGGCTTAATTTCTACAATGTGCATTATGCCTTTACGCATATTGTGGGAACCAGCGGGGGTAATACCAACGATATCAGGGAGTCGCTCGACCTGATGGCAAAGGGCCTGGACCCATCCGGACTCATTACCCATGTGGGAGGACTGGATGCAGTGCCGGAAGCAACCCTGAACCTTCCTCAGATACCGGGGGGTAAAAAGTTGATTTACACCCATCTGGATATGCCATTGACGGCCATCAGCGATTTCAGTGTTCTGGGCAAGGATGATCCGCTTTTCAGGGAACTGGCAGACATCTGCGACCGGCACGACGGACTATGGTCGGTGGAAGCGGAGGAATTGTTGCTGTCGGGACGCTTCCGTTAGTGCTCCTGTTTCACCGTTTTATAGAAGCTGATGTTATCTCCGCTCCAGACATCCCCGGGCAGGAGGACCCGCTCAAATTCTTCGGTAGCTGAGAATCCGTGCTCACCCAGGATCTGATCGATGTCCCCCGGACTGAAATAATGCATCCAGAAGCGGTAATTGACAATGTTCTCTGATTCATCCATGATCGTGTGCTGCCGGAGAAATACCTTCGCTTCCGGGTAATGATATCCAGCGGCCACCTCCATATAGGGTTCGTCTTTCCAAAAACCGCCGGGTGCATAGGTCCAGGTGCTCTCTTCCCTGAATTTCCGCTCCCCGTTCCGATCATTGACCACATCGAAAATGAAGATCCCTTCCGGTTTCAGGGCCCGTTGTATATTTTTCAACAGCCTGCTGCGCTCCTCCGGCAGCAATACGCCCAGATCGGTATAGATGAGAATCACTAGATCAAACTGGCTTTCGAATTCAAGATCCAGGTAATTCTGACATAGATAGTTGATTTCCAGTTGCTTCTGTTTTGCCTGTTCTTTTGCGTAGGCGATCGAATTCTCTGAGAAATCCACTCCTGTACAGCGATGTCCCAGCTCTGCCAGCCGTTCCAGATAGATCCCGGGGCCGCAGCCCAGATCCAGGATGCTCATCCCGTTTTCGGGACAAAATCCGGTAATCAGCTCAAGGGTTCGTTCGATGTTCACTGCTGTCCGGCTGGCTGAATCAGTCTCCGGATCCAGGTGAATCTCCAGAAGCTTTTTAGAAACATACGCATCTGTCCACATCTCGGCATTCCCTTTTTCGTATAGCGGGGGTCTCTGTGCAGCTAGATGAAGTTTGTCAATATCCATTAAATTACTTCCTGGAATCCGAACCGGTGTGAGTTGGTTGTCCTGTAAACAAATCTATGAGATTTTTCCATTTCCTGGCGACGCATTTCTTTCTATCTTGCATTTCTATTCAATGGGAACTTTGAATTCATCCAGAGAAAGGTTCAGTTGTATTGCAGTCGACATGGGGGCCGGCAGCATCCGGGTAATGCTGGGCTCAGTGATAGGGGACCGTTTGGAACTGACAGAGATACACCGGATCGATAATGAGATTCAGACCCGGGATGGACGGGAAACCTGGGATATGGAACACACGGCAGGGGAGATCCGGAAGGGAATTTCCAGAGCCGTCCGGAAGTCGGAGCAGGTCCCCGTTAGCATCGGGGTGGATTCATGGGGGGTGGATTATGTGTTGATGGACGAACATGGTGAACTGGTGGAATCTCCTGTGGCCTACCGGGATAAACGAACGGAAGGGATGCAGGAGAAGTGGAGGACAAGGATGTCCGATGAAGAAACCTATTCCCGCACCGGGATCAATTTTTATATCTTCAATACGCTTTATCAGCTGTTATCTTCGGAGGGCAGTATGAGCCTGCGCCGATGCGACCGGATCCTGTTCATACCCTGCTACATCAATTACCTGTTGTCGGGTCAGGCCCTCAATGAACTGACCATTGCATCCACTTCTCAGATACTGCGTGTTGAGGATGATAAGTGGGACCCGGAGATCCTGGAAAAGCTGAACCTGGACGAAAACAAACTGGGACAGGTAGTGATGCCGGGGACCCGGCTGGGTCCGGTTCGTCTCAGGGAGATTCGGCAATACAACCTGGAGAGTGTTGCCGTATGCGGTCACGATACGGCCTGTGTGGTGGCAGCACTGCCCGTGGAAAATCCGAATTATGCCTTTATTTCAGCCGGCACCTGGTGCATTGTAGGTCTTGAATCGGAGAAACCACTGATCAGCGAGGAGGCCCGTAAGCTTGGAATTACCAATGAAAGAGCTTATGGGAATTGCTATCGTCCCCTGAAGAATATTGTGGGCCTCTGGCTGTTGCAGGGCCTGAAGAAGGAGCTTCAGACCGGCATATCCTATGAGCAGATGGAAGAGCTGATCCGGGAGGAGTCCCCCGTAACCCAGGTTATCGATCCCGATGCTCCCCTGTTCTATAATCCCGGAAGTATGAAGGAGGCCTTCAGAACCTATTTTGAGAAAACAGGACAGACCGTTCCGGCGAAGTTCAGTGACTATATCCGTTGTGCCTACGACAGTCTCTGTTTCTCATTCAGATTCCATGTGGAAGAACTGGAAAAACTCTCCGGGAAGTGCATCGAGGTCCTCCACCTGGTGGGAGGGGGGAGCCAGTCCGATTACCTGTGCCAGCGCGTGGCCACCCTGTGCAGAAGAGAAGTGATCTCAGGACCGGTGGAAGGGGCCAGCATGGGAAACATCCTGATCCAGGCCCTGGCCATGGGAAGGATCAGCAGTTTGAAAGAGGGAAGGGAGCTGGTAAAAAGATCCTGCCGGGTAAGGAAATACCAGCCTGCTCTGGCTTCTCCGGACCTGGAGGAGCGATACAGAAGATATTTAATCCTAAAACAAAATAGAACATGAGTACAAAAAGACTGATCGGGCAGGCCCCGAAAGTGGGCATCCGGCCTGCCATAGACGGCAGACTGGAAGGCGTCAGGGAATCCCTGGAAGAGCAAACCATGAAGATGGCACAGAGTGCGGCGAATCTGATTGAAACGAATCTGAAGCATGCCGACGGAACTGCGGTGGAATGTGTGCTTGCCGACAGCTGCATCGGGGGAGTGGCCGAAGCAGCTGCCACAGCGGACAAATTTTCCCGGGCAGGGGTAGGGGTCAGTCTGACCGTCACACCCTGCTGGTGCTACGGCAGTGAAACCATCGACATGGATCCCCTGCTGCCCAAGGCTATCTGGGGATTCAACGGCACCGAACGGCCCGGAGCGGTCTACCTGGCCGCAGCCCTTGCAGGCCATAACCAGAAGGGACTGCCCGCTTTCGGCATTTACGGGAAGGATGTTCAGGATTCGGACGATACAGAGATCCCCGGAGACGTGCAGGAAAAGATCCTCCGTTTTGTAAGTGCCGGGCTGGCAGTGGCTACCATGAAAGGCAAATCCTACCTTTCCATGGGAAGTGTTTCCATGGGAATTGCCGGTTCCATTGTGGATGCCGACTTTTTTGAAGAGTACCTGGGTATGCGTTGCGAATATGTGGATATGTCCGAATTCACCCGCCGGATCGAAGAGGGCATATTCGACCCGGACGAACTGTCCAGGGCCAAAGACTGGATCCGGAAAAACTGTAAGGAGGGAAAGGACTACAACCCTGCTGAGATTCAAAAATCGCCTGAGAAGAAAGCCGGGGAGTGGGATTTTGTGGCAAAAATGGCCCTTATCGGCCGGGACCTGATGGTGGGGAATCCCAGACTGAAAGAGATGGGATTCGGGGAAGAGGCCCATGGACACAATGCCATCGTTGCGGGCTTCCAGGGTCAGCGGCAGTGGACCGACCATTTCCCCAACGGGGACTTTATGGAGGCAGTGCTCTGTTCCTCCTTCGACTGGAACGGGATCCGGCAGCCCTATATGCTGGCAACGGAAAATGACAGCCTGAACGGAGTGGCCATGTTGTTCGGCCACCTGCTTACCGGAGCCGCCCAGGTATTCAGCGATGTGCGCACCTACTGGAGTCCGGATGCGGTCAAACGGGTCACCGGGTATGAACTGAAGGGCGATGCCCGGAACGGATTTATCCACCTGATCAATTCGGGCCCGTCGGCACTGGACGGGACAGGTGAGCAGACCATCAAAGGTAAACCGGCCATGAAACCCTGGTATGAGATCACGGAACAGGAGGCGCAGGCCTGCATGGATCAAACCAGCTGGGGTGCAGCGGATATAGGGTACTTCCGGGGGGGTGGATTTTCATCCACTTTCAATACCCGGGGGGGTATGCCCATTACCATGAGCCGGATCAACATTATCAAGGGTCTGGGACCTGCATTACAGATTGCAGAAGGTTATACCATCGAGTTGCCTGAAGAAATCCACCGTACCCTTACAGAACGCACCAATCCCACCTGGCCCACCACCTGGTTCGTCCCCAGGCTGACCGGGGAGGGGAGCTTCAGGGATGTCTATTCGGTAATGGCCGGCTGGGGAGCCAACCATGGTGCCTTTTCATACGGTCACCTGGGTTCCAGGCTCATCACCCTGGCTTCCATGCTCCGGATCCCGGTATGCATGCATAACGTACCGGAGGATCAGATTTTCAGGCCCAGTGCCTGGTCGGCGTTCGGAATGGACCGTGAGGGATCCGATTACCGGGCCTGCCATGCCTACGGCCCCCTCTACGGTTAGGACTACCTTTCCGTAGCACCGATCTGTTCAACAATCGCTTTCTGCTGGGCTTCCCAGAGGGAGGTCAGTTCCTGCAGCTTTTCAGGGTATTCCGCTGACAGATCACGGGTTTCACCCCGGTCCTTAGACACGTTGTAAAGTTCCCAGGCACCCCCCGTTTCGATGGTGGTGATCTTCCATTCCCCCTGCCTGAGGGCTTTCTTCCCTTCATGGAAAAAGAAGAGGGGGGTTCTTTCCACCGATTCATCCCGGCTGAGGAAGGGAACCAGACTGATTCCGGGTGCCCGGACCTCTGTGTTCAGCTCCTCCGGGTCTCCTCCTGCAAGTTCCAGCAGGGTGGGGGCGATGTCAATGATGTGGGCGGGTACATTTCTGAATTCGTTTCGCCCCTCGATCCCCCGGGGCCAGTGAACCACCAGGGGCGTGGCAATGCCACCTTCGTGCACCCAGGTCTTGTGCAGGCGGAAGGGCGTATTGGCCGCCGTAGACCAGCCCGGTCCCAGGCACAGATAGCTG
>CAYRLP010000203.1:0-5678 GCA_964424935.1 uncultured Bacteroides sp. | reverse complement strand
AGTATACCATGGGTGGCAAAATGGATGTATTTGTATACCGATAATCCTTTCTTAACATTATCTTCCGTTGCGGTCTCCCTTGCATAGATCCTCACCTGATCTTCAGGAAAAAGGGAGGCAATATTCTCGACCTCTTCACCGCTGTATTCCAGCCGCTTATATTTTCCCTGATAAATGGGATCTCCAAACGCCACCAGTTCTTTGCTTTGATGCTGATTTCTAGTTGAATTGGTGCGATCTGCATTCATGCTGACGAAAGTGCTGGCCGATTGCCCGTAGCTCAACGGATATTTTATTCCCAGGTAAGGGAGTTTGTTATATGGCAATTCTTTATCCAGTGCCGGTTTTTTGGTGATAAGAACCTCAAAGGGAATGTAATGCAGAATTCCGTCTGGCAGGATCACAACCTGGCTCTTTCTTGAGATATATGGTTCAGCTGGTTCAATCAGATTTTTGTAGAGGTAATATCCGGCTTGCTGCAGAAAGTTAAGATTGTCCTGGTCCGGATTCAACAGGGCAAACCTGAGGGTTTCAACCTGTTCTTCCAGGGTTTTTCGATCAGGGAGCCGGATCATCTGGTAATTATCCGGAGTAATTACCCAAAGAACGGAGCTGCTGTCACCCAGTGAATACTCCAGGATTACACTGTTCTTATCCAACCCGGCATTCTGGACCTGCTTCAGGGTGACCGGTTCTGTGCCTTTTATCTGTTCGAGGAACGAACGGGATTTACAACGTTGTGCATACTCGAATGCCAGTAGGTCGTATCCTTTGCCCGGATCTTTATCGTTTTGCTCCATCAGCATGTGGATCACATCCTCAAATGCGAATCGCTCCCTGGCCAGGTAGCTGGATCTGTACTCTTCGCTATCCAGGGTACTCCGAAGTTCCTCAATGATGGAGAGGCCCTTTTCATTAAATTCAATCGCCCTGGGAAAATCGCCTCTTAGCTTGTAGTTTTCAGCCATGCCTACCATGATCTTCCATTCAGCCGAAGGACTATTTAGAAGTTGAGAGAGAGAAAGAGCGGAATCATAGTTTATCATAGCTTCATCTAGTTTTCCCAACCTGTTCTGAGCATTGGCCAGGTTCACCAGGCTGATCATCTCTCCTTCTTCCAGTGGTATCTCGCGACTTATTTTCAGAGCATGATTGTGGTAATCTTCAGCATCATTATATTTCCCCAGATCGAATTCAATGGTTCCGATGTTGTTTGATAGAATTAATATATGTTCCTGGTCCCCCAGTTCGGTAAAGATGTCAAGAGATTTTTCATAGTATTCAGATGCTTTGTTTACCCTGCCCACATCATGCAGGACAAGGCCAGTATTATTATAGGCCGCGGCCAGTCCCCAGTAATCGTTCAATGCTTCATAAAGGGGAAATGCAGTGGTGGCAAATTCAATAGCTGTATCATAGTCCCCCAGATAGGCATGTGCTACTGCCAACTGGACATATACGTCCCCCAACAATAAGGTATCACTTATATCCTGGCTTATCTCCAGTGAAACTTGAAGATGATCCAGTGCTTCGGGATATCGTCCCGTATTGATAAGAATAGTACCAGAATTTAATTTCGCTTCTGCCATCCGAAATTGATTCCCCGCTTTCTGATTGACCAGATATGATTTTTCAAAGCTGGCAATGGCAGATTCCCTGTCTCCATTATATTTGTATACTTCTCCCAGTTTAGATAAAGTCCCCCCCAGACCTGACCAATGCCCGATCTCCTCTCTTACAACAGCAGCTTTCTCAAAGTACTCAATGGATTTTTCAAGTTCATAGTAGAAATTGTAGTAAACAAGACCGAGGGTATTCAGAGTACCTCCTACCAGATAGCGATCGTCTGCTTTTTGTCTGGCTTGCAGAGCCTTTTGGTAGTAGGAGAGGCAGGTGTCAGCATCTATGGAATAATATATATACCCCAGTCCACCCAGCACTTCCCCCTGTCCCCGTACATCTCCAATATCAGTATATAATTGCAGGGCCTGATGAAATTTACTGATGGCTTCTTCATTGTTCTGACCACTAATTCGAAGTTCCGTGGCAATCTTATAGATCCGATCCGCCTGTGCTTTTTTGCCTAACTGCTCCAGGGTCCATTGATCCAGGTACCCGGTGGCAATGGTCAGGCTTTTTTCTCCATAGATTTCATGGAAGTTTCGGGCGATTAGGGTGGCTGCCTCTCTTCTGGACTGGGCCGCCCCGCTGGCTCCTATCATGGTGCGATCGATGTATTCTGTGATCAGCTGGTTGACCACGGGTTTGACCCATAGCCGGTGTTCCGAAATAAGTTGGTTGACTTTTGCACTGTCCTTTCCGAGGCCCGCTTCAGTCAGTTCAGTCTGAAACTGGTCCTGAGTCTCCTGGGCGCTTCCGGGAGCGGAGAGCAAAGGAAGCGCGAGAAAAATGAATATAATACTTCTATATAAGGACACGCTGTCGGTAGCGTATTAGTGTTCCTTTTCGAGCATCAGCGCTTTTTTTAATTCAGCAATGGCCAGGTCCTTCTTACCCACATCACTGTACAACCCGCCCAGGATCTCGTGGGGCAGGGTGGCATCTGGATTGGCGTCCCGGACCTGTTCAAAGGACCGGATGGCATCTTCAAGCAGTCCCACTTTGGCATAGTAGGCCCCCAGGAGTGAGTGCAGGCTTGAGTTTCCAGGATCATCGCTGAATAAACCGGACAGCTTTTTTTCTTCTTCTTTTATCTCATAAATTTTTTCTTCGTTCAGGACAGTAAATTTCTGGTTCAGGGACCGGAAGGAGTTGATCAGGTCTTCGCCCTCCACGTTCCAGAAATAGGAGGCACCGAATTCCAATCCCGATTCATCTTCGGGGAACTCCAGGTGCGTGGCCGTGGTCCGCTTCTCCCAGACCAATCCCTCTCCGTTATAGAGCCGGACCACAAATTCATCGGCAGGTTTCATAGACTCCCAGCATATCGCGGGCCTGTTAGTCGAGATCATGGTGTTACATGGGCTCAGCGGTAGAATTTGTTGAGCCGTTTCATCAGACCTCAGATCCATTAATACCCCCATTTCACCGCGCTGGTCCTGACGCATGGCCAGGTCCGAAAAATTTCCGGCCATACCTGCCCCGATGTTCCGGGAGGGGCCCGATTGGTTTCCGGAAATAGTGATGTTGCTGCCTGGACCCAGACTGATCAGGTTACCGTTAGTAAACAGCAGTGTCACACTCGCTTTTTTACCGGTCTCCAACTGGTCGCCCTGAGCCAGCTGGGTTCCGAAGACCGCTTTCAAAGGTTCGTCACTTCCGGCTTTGTTCAGGGTAACACTGCCCCTCACATCGGAAATGACCGCCAGGGCGGAGCTAGATTGTTGAGCGTGAAGATTCAGGGGGAAACATAGAAGCAGGATCAGTACCGGATAGATACTGATATATCCTCTATGCATGATTTTAATCATTCTTGTTGGTGGGCAAAGAAGTTATAAGAACACAATCCTAACTAAGTTATAAACAGGATCTGTTGATAAGAGCATAGAATCCCCCGATTCTCAGGATTAGCTTATTAATTTAGACAAAAAAACTATTTAAGTCAAATATTTTTGATTAAAACTCATTATCTATGAACAAGTTACAAATTCAATATTAATTTTATCTTTGTTTGAGGTGTTTCAAATGTACCTCCAAGAGGAGTTCTGGGTATTTAAATCTTAAGGTATGATGAAGAAGAACCTATTCCTGTTGTTTGGCCTGATGGCCTTCATGGGGCTTTACGGACAGAACTGGCAGCTGGTGTGGTCCGACGAGTTTGACGGGGATTCCCTGGATGCGGCCCTCTGGTCCTACCAGACCGGGACCGGATCAGAATATGGGCTGGACGGCTGGGGGAATAATGAGCTCCAGTACTACAGGGAAGAGAATGTGTCGGTGGCGGACGGGGTCCTGACCATCACCGCTAAGCGGGAAAACATAGAAACCAGTCAGTTTACCTCGGGAAGGATCCGGACCATCGACAAGGGGGACTGGACCTATGGACGGTTTGAATTCCGTGCAAAAATGCCCGAGGGACAGGGGCTCTGGGCTGCCATCTGGATGCTGCCTACGGACCAGACATACGGAGGCTGGGCGGCCAGCGGAGAGATCGATATCATGGAATACCTGGGAAGTGACACGACAAAGGTTTATGGGACGATCCATTACGGGGGGCAGTGGCCTGATAACAAGTCCATGGGTACATATTACGTGACCAGTGATACGGCCTTCCACCGGGACTTTCACACCTTTGCCCTGGAGTGGCAAGAGGGAAAACTGCGCTGGTATGTGGACGGGGAGCGCTTCCAGAATCTGATCTCGGGGTGGTACAGCAGTGCTGCTCCGTTTCCGGCCCCATTTGATGAGCGTTTCCATTTGCTGATCAACCTGGCTGTGGGCGGGAACTGGCCCGGAAATCCTGACCTGTCCACCCAGTTTCCCCAGGAGCTGGTGATCGACTATGTACGGGTCTACACAGATGCATCCGCGGGTCTGAAAGAGGGAGCCGCCCGGGTGGCCCTGGATCAGAACCATCCCAATCCTTTCCGCGACCATTCCATCATAAGCTTTTCGCTTCAATCCGAGCAGCATGTGCGGCTGGAACTCTATGATACAGCAGGCAGGAGGGTCAGGACTCTGGCGGATGGGCCCTACGGGCCCGGGTTACACCAGGTGGGAGTGGAGGCCAAGGATCTTGAGCCGGGGGTCTATTCCTACCGTCTGAGGGCCGGAAATGATTCGGCCATCCGGCAGATGATCATTCTTTGATCAGGTCCCGGACCAGGTACATCACGGATTGGTAATCGACGCCGCTGTTTCTGGAGAGTCCGATCTCACAGGTCCGGCTGTTGGAGTAACCTGCAGGAAGCCGGTCCACCTGCAGCTTCAGGTTCCGCAGGGCCCAGGTATTGATCTCCGGCTGCGTAAAGCCCTTGTCGCCTGCAAATCCGCAACACCCTACCTCCTCGGGAAAGACCGGATGTTCCGTGCAAGCACGGGCCAAGGTCATGAATTTCTCTTCAAGTCCCATCTTTGTGCTGGTACAGGTTACGTGGAAGGCAAGGGGCGTCCGGGTCCGTTCAAGTTCCAGCAGGTCCAGCAGGTAGTCGTGTATAAACTCCACCGGTTCGTAGAGTTTCAGGGTTCCGTTCATCACCCGTTTCATCCGGTGGGTGCAGGGACTGGTATCGCACAGGATCGGGTAGGCCCCGTTGTCACTTGCTTTCAGCAAGGCCTCTTCCAGCTCGTCTGATTTTGCATTGGCGATCTGAAAAAAGCCCTTGCTCTCCCAGGGCGTACCGCAGCAGAGCCTTTTCATATGTTCGGGGAAGATCACCCGGTAACCTGCCTTGTTCAGCACTTCCACAGTAACCTCCACAAGGGATTTTTTTTCTTTTACTCCGACGGCGGTTCCCATGCTCTGGTTGATGCAGCTGGGGAAATAGACCACTTTCATTCCGGTTGGGTCAGTTGCTTGAGATGCAGTTTTCAGGACGCTGTTGCGGACCGGGCGGGGCATGTGAAAGTCCCAGATCCAAATCTTCTTCAGGGGTATAAGACGGTGGAAAAGTGCCATGGATCCCAGGCCAAATCTTATCAGGGAGTGAACCATGGGGAAATGCCTGCTGATCCAGGTAGCCACCGGATTGCCCGGTCGCCTGCGCATGTTGTTACGC
>CAYRLP010000202.1:0-5679 GCA_964424935.1 uncultured Bacteroides sp. | reverse complement strand
GGATAATCCAGTCCGGCCGAAATAGAATAGGGCTCCTCGATCTGACCATCTGCATCCTGCATAAGAAGGGTGCGGCTGCCATGGATAATTCCAGGTAAACCCCGCAGGGTGGTGGCTGCCGTCAGGCCACTGTCCACCCCCTTCCCTGCTGCCTCCACGGAAATCAGCCGTACCCGGTCGTCGTCCAGATAATGATAGTAAGCACCTGCTGCATTGCTGCCGCCTCCAACGCAGGCCACCAGGTAGTCGGGATAATCCCGGCCGCTCTGCTCCTTCAACTGCACCCTGATCTCCTCTGAAATCACCGACTGGAACCGGGTTACCATGTCAGGGTAAGGATGCGGACCGACCACGGAACCAATGATGTAATGGGTGTCCACCGGATGATTGATCCAGTCACGTATGGCCTCATTGGTTGCATCCTTCAGGGTTTTATTGCCACTGTGAACCGGGATGACCTCCGCCCCCAGCATCTTCATCTTTTTGACATTGGGCGCCTGCCGTTCCACATCCAGGGCCCCCATATAAACTATGCATTCCATCCCGGTCAGTGCACACACCGTTGCCGTGGCCACCCCATGCTGCCCGGCCCCGGTTTCCGCAATGATCCTATTCTTCTTCAGGTGCCTGGCTATAAGGATCTGGCCGATGGTATTGTTGATCTTGTGGGCACCGGTATGGTTCAGGTCCTCTCTTTTCAGAAAAACCTGTGTCCTGAAATACTCCGACAGGCGTTCTGCCCTGAACAGGGGGGTGGGCCTGCCGGCGTAATCCCTTAACAACTGCCTGAACTTGCTCTGAAAACTTTCCGATTGAATGATGCGCATGTAATTGGCTTCGAGCTCCCTGATATTCGGATAGAGCATTTCCGGAATATAGGCTCCGCCAAATTCTCCATAAAATCCTTTTACATCCACTTCGAATCCCATACCTGTCTATTTTCTGATTTCCGTGATAAATTGTTTCAGCAAATCCACATTCTTCAACCCGGGGAAATGCTCGAACCTGCTGTTCACATCAATTCCCTTCAATCCACTGATCCGGAGGGAACAGATAGTCGTGGCGTCGCCGGGGCCTATTCCCCCGCTGAGTAAAAAAGGAGCAACCGGGGGCAGGTCCCCCAGCAGCTTCCAGTCGAATTTCAGGCCCGATCCGCCCCGACCCGTTCCCGCTGAATCAAACAGGAACAGATCCACCACCCCGCGGTATTTCTCCAGCTCGGAACGGGGGACCCCCGGATCCAGAACCTTGATTACCTCGACCTGCTCCCCGGAAAGATCCCGGCAATAGGCCGGGGATTCACCTCCATGAAGCTGAACCGCCTGAAGGTCATAGGTCCCGATGGCACTGCGGATCCTGGAAAGTTCCTCATCCACAAAAACGCCCACTTTTTTGATTCCCTCGCCCGGAATATCAAACAGGGCCGGGTCCGGATTGCTGCCCACAAAGCGTTTGGAGCCTGCATAAAAAATAAAGCCCACAAACTCCGGAGCCAGGGCGCAGACCTGTTCCAGGTTTTGCGGATCCCTCATGCCGCAGACTTTTACCTGCAAGGTAAGTCTATTTCCCGTGTCTTTCTGCCCTTCCATCATACCCGGTCCATAAAGTTCCGGCAGGCCAGCCCCGGATCCTTCTCCTTCATAAAATTTTCACCCATAAGGAACAGCCTGTACCCGGCCGTCCACAAACTGTGCAGTTCCCCGGGTTGGCTGAGGCCGCTTTCAGAAACGGGTACTACGCCGGAGGGCAGGTCGGCAATCAGATCCAGGCTCGTTCCCGTATCCACCCGAAAGCTCTTCAGGTCCCGGTTGTTTACTCCCACATACCTGATCGCCGGATGGTACTTACGCAGTTCCTCCCTCCCATGCACTTCGAAAAGAATATGCAGTCCAAGGGCTTTCGCCTCCTGGGCCAGATCCTCCACCTCTTTCCGGTCCAGGACGGCAGCGATCAGTAGCACCATATCGGCACCGTAGGCACTGGCTTGGTGTAACTGGTAGGGATCAACGATAAAATCCTTTCTCAGAAGAACTAGCTGCGGGCACGCCTTCCGGACCTGTTTTAGGTCCCCCAGCGTTCCTCCGAAAAATCGCTGGTCGGTCAGGATGCTCACAGCACTGACCCCGGCGGTTTCATAAGCACTTGCAACAGCCACCGCATCCGCATCCATGTGTATGGGTCCGCGGGAGGGTGACATGCGCTTGAATTCAGCGATTATTCCCGGCCGGCCTTCAGGTTCCGGAACCGTGATTTCGTTGGTTCTTCTCCGGTAGAATTCCATGGAGCCCAGACTTGAAAGGGGCTGGTTCTGTTTGCTTTCCAGGACCTCTTCCCGTTTTCTTTCCACGATGGTATCGAGGATATTCATACTAAGTATGTGCTATCAGTTTTTTAAATGCAGTATACGCAGCTCCTGACTCCAGTGATTGACGGGCCCTGCCCAGGCAATGTTCCATTTCGGAGTTCTCGTCCATACAGTAAAGCGCCAGAGCGGCATTGGCGATCACGACTTCATTCTGGGCCTTACTCCCCTTCCCCTCCAGGATTTTCAGAAATACTGATGCGGCTTCCTCCACAGATGCTCCCCCGTAGATCTCCTCCGGCGAAACCACGCCCAGTCCCAGATCGGCAGGGACAAAGGTCCGTTCTGTTTCACGCGTCAGCACCCGGAAGCTCCCGGTCAGGGATATTTCATCATATCCATCCAGAGCATGGATAATGCAGAACTGTTTTTCAGATTCCTGGTAAAGGTAGTGGTAGAGCCTGGCCACATCGAGGCTGAAGACCCCGACTAGCTGGTTGCCCGGATTGGAAGGATTGACCATGGGCCCCAGCATGTTAAAGAACGTCTTGATGCGAAGGCTCCTCCGGACAGGGGCTACATTCTTCATGGCAGGATTGAAAAGCGGAGCATGAAGGAAACAGATATTGAACCGGTCTATTTCCTCCCTGAGCCGGTCTGCATTGCTGGTGAAACGATAGCCGAAATGCTCCAGCACATTGGAAGATCCACATGCCGAGGAGACACTGTAATTACCATGTTTGGCAACTTTCTCGCCTGCTCCTGCCACAACAAAGGAGGTAAGTGTGGAAATATTAAAGGTGTTCTTTTCATCCCCCCCTGTTCCGCAGACATCAATAGTATTGAATTCCGACAGGTCCACCGGAGTGCACAATTCCAGCAGGGCATCGCGAAAACCGGCCAGCTCCTCCACCGTGATGCTTCGCATCAGGTATACAGAGATGAAGGCTGCCATTTCGGCCTCGTTATACTTTCCCGCGGCCATGTTTGTGAGGATCTGTTTGGCTTCTTTCTTCCCCAGGGTTTTATGGTCAAAAAGGTATTGCAGTGTCTCTTTCATAATCGCTGCATTTATTTAATGTTATCAGGTATGTTTTAACCAGTTCAGGATCATCTGGCCACCATATTCGGTCAGGACCGATTCGGGGTGAAACTGCACCCCTTTCACATCATGTTCCCTGTGCCGCAGGGCCATGATGTACCCTTCCTCGTTCTCCACGTTGACCTCCAGTTCCCGCGGCAGGGTCTCGGACTCCACGATCCAGGAGTGGTACCTTCCGGCTTCAAATTCGGCGGGCACCCCACGGAACAGAATATCGTCGTCAACCACCTGCTTCATCCAGGATGTTACACCATGGTAGACCTTTGAGAGATTCCTGATGGAGCCACCGTAGGCTTCCGCAATGGCCTGGTGCCCCAGACAGACTCCCAGGATGCTTTTGGTAGAGCCATAGGTTCGGATCAGATCCAGTGTAAGCCCCGCCTCCTCCGGGATGCCCGGGCCCGGACTGATCACTATTTTGTCATACACCGACACTTCCTCCAGTTCCAACTGGTCGTTGCGTCTCACATCAATCCGTTCATCCAGCACACGCTCTATGTACTGCACCAGGTTATAGGTAAAGGAATCGTAGTTATCCAGCACAAGTATCTTCATGACCACACTAATTTAAGTTGTCCATCCTGCCTGCCATTTCAATGGCCGACTTCAGGGCCGCCAGCTTGTTGTTCACCTCCTGGAGTTCCCCTTCCTCGGTCGACTCGGAAACCACTCCTGCCCCTGCCCGGTAATAGAGCCGGTGGTCCCTGGACAGGAAGGAACGGATCATGATCGCATGATTGATATCCCCGTTGAACCGCAAGAAACCGATCGCCCCCCCGTAATATCCCCTGCGTTTGCCCTCGTAAAGATCGATCAGTTCCATAGCCCTGTATTTCGGCGCTCCTGAAAGGGTACCGGCAGGAAATGATTCAGCAAGGATCCGGATGGTATTCGCATCCTCCGTCAGGACCCCTGACACTTTGGAAACCATGTGAATGACGTGGGAGTAAAACTGGATCTCACGGTACTCTTCCACCTGCACTTTCTGCGTGGTCCTGCTCAGATCGTTCCTCGCCAGATCCACCAGCATGACATGTTCGGAATTCTCTTTTTCGTCCTCCGTCAGCTTCCGGGCCAGCTCCTGATCCTCCCGGTCATTCCCGGTCCGCCTGAAGGTCCCGGCAATGGGGTTAATAAACGCTTTCCCCTCCTTTACTTCAATTTGCGCTTCCGGAGAGGAACCAAATAGTTTGTAACTGCCATAATCAAAATAGAACAGGTACGGGGATGGGTTTATGGAGCGAAGGGCCCGGTACACATTGAACTCATCGCCGGTGAAATCCTGGTAGAACTGCCTGGAGAGGACAATCTGAAATACGTCACCCCGGTGACAATGCTGCTTGCCTAAGGTCACCATTGCCCGGTAATCATCATCGGTCAGGTTGGAAGCCTCCTTCCCGGAGGTGGAGAATCCGTAGGTGGCTATGTTCCGGTTATGAAGCAGGGTGCTTACCCGGTCTATCTCGCTCTGTGCCCCGTTCACGATATGTTCAAAAAGCTGCAGTTCATTGGTCAGGTGGTTGATGGCCAGCACGAATCTGAAAAAATTGTAGCGCAGTTCGGGAATGTCTTCCTTTTCGGAAAGGGGCGACTGAAAACGGATATCCTCAAAGTACTGTACGGCGTCGTAAGCCGTGTATCCGAATATGCCGTCTACCAGGAGCTCATGGCCCCCTGCATCCAGTTCAAAGACCGAAAGGAAACCCTTAAGCTGCTCCACGACCTGGTTCCCCTGAGTCACGGCTGCGTGCTCCGTCTCCTGGCCGGGCAGAGAGACGGTGATGTCCTGGTGATGCACCATGAATTCCGCCAGGGGTTCCATGCATATGAAGGAATAAGAATTTTCCTTGCTATGGTAGTCTGAACTTTCGAGAAGCAGGGAATTTGGATATATATCCCTGATTTTCAGGTATATACTCACCGGGGTTATAATGTCCGCCAGGATCTTTCTGCGGACGACTCTTACTGGTACCTTCTTCATTTCTAGTCGTTTTTGGGTCAAAAAAAAGGCTTCCACCGAAGCGGAAGCCTTGTATTTTGTTTGCACAATGTCATGCCCCTATGCTCCGGATTGTCGGAAACATGAGAACCACCACCAGTTTGTGCGAATTGCTGTCATTTCATTCATTTGTGCATGTCAAATTAAAGCAAAGATTTTTATTAATCCAAATTTCATTATTTTCGCCACGCAGAATTCCCGTTCCATGGCCCGCATCTATTTCAGGAATATGGCCCTGTTCTTTTCCATCTGGCTGATCGTCATGATGGTCTATAC
>CAYRLP010000201.1:0-5682 GCA_964424935.1 uncultured Bacteroides sp. | reverse complement strand
TTTGCGACGGAGGGCGGTGGATTGGTATTTAGGCTGGACGAAGGAGCGTCCCAGTTCGATCATATGGGGAACATAGTCGCGTATAAACTCCTTGGAAAAGTTGAAGAGTTTGGACGTGGCCAGTTTTACCTCCCCGTTCCTTATACAATTACTGGGTTCGCAGATATGAAAACGGTATCCACCCAGGATGGCCATTTCGTCCGGGTCCCAGACAATCAACTGCTGGTAGGCATGCTCCCCGGTGTCGTATTCATCCAGGTCACACTCCAGTCCGGTTCCTCCGCCCGCATTCCGAAAGGATAGCTCCCGCAGCCGGCCGATCTCCCGCATGGTATGTGGTGCGTTCTCCGCATTGATGATATAGATCTTATTGCCTCCCTTATTGGTTTTCCGGATAAACCGTTCTTCAGAAAGTTCCTCTTGAAGGGTCTCCAGGGGAACCGGAGGTATGATTTCTTTCATCTTCATGTCGGCAGCTTATACGTTTATTTCGCCAAATGTACCTTCTGGATCGTCAACCAGGGAGTACGTATAGTCTTTGACCCGGGCTGCCCACTGAACAGGGGTAAAACGCTTGTCAAAGGTCTGATAGGGAATTGGTTTCCCAAAGGTAATCACAAAATGTTTATTGCGGTGCTTATAGGATTCGTTAGGCAGGAAAAACATTTCCAGGTTTGCCTTAATTCCCAGGAACTTTCTGATATTGGCCAGGTTGTAAAAGAAGTTGGAACACCGGCCGGTAACATGAATGGGTATGATATCCCGTTTCGATTGTTTTGCTTTGGAAATAAAGTTCTTCTGCCAGGGCTCATCCAGGATGACCCCCTTTTTCCTTCTGGATACCAGACCAGCAGGAAAGGTCATGACCTGCTGGTCGGATTCAAAAATGGCATTGATGCGGCGGACGTTTTCCATGGCCTGGGTTCCGTGCTTGTTAATGGGTACGAAGATACCATCCATGTTTTTCACATTGGTCAGCAGGTCGTTTACCAGGACCTTCAGGTGGGGGTAGGTCCGGGATAATTCACTGATTATCATCATCCCGTCAAATCCTCCCAGGGGGTGATTGGCCACAAAGATGAAACGTCCTTCCGGAGGCAGGTGGTCCCTCCCGATCACGTCCAGGGACACATTGAATACCTCAATAGAGGCCCTCGAAAATTCCACATTCTTCTTGTAACCGTGGTTGTAGAGGATACTATTCATAAAATCTATCCGGAGTATCCGGGAAAGAAAGCGGTAAACGAAGCCCGGTATCAAACGACCCACCTTTGGGTTCTTGTCCAGGAATAAATCCTTGAGAATGACGGGTTTAAAGTTTTTTTTGTGGGTCGCTTCGTCCATGTATTTTCTTGCAGAGAGCTGGCTTTTCTATAGTGCAAACACAAAAATATTAAAAGATAAGTTATTAACAAAGTGGGAAAAAGTGGGATGAAATGGTACAAAGTGGTGAAAAAACACTACTTTTACCACTAAACCTGTGAAATTCGCATGATTACGTTTATAGGAGATTATACAGTCAGGCTTGATTCAAAGGGACGGCTCTCCTTTCCTGCTGCGTTTAAAAAGCAGAGCAGGGAGGCGGTTCAGGATGGCTTTGTCCTGAAACGTGATCTGTTCGAACACTGCCTGATCATGTATCCCATGGAAGAATGGGAGCGGCAGAACAAGATCATACGTGCCAAAACCAATCCCTACAACAAGGAGCATGCACGGTTTCTCAGGATGTTTTTCTCAGGAACCGCTGAGGTATCCCTGGATGCCAACAACCGGATGCTGCTTCCCAAACGGCTGATGGAGTATGCCGGAATCAAGGATGAGGTAGTACTGGCCGGGCAATCAGGTAAAATAGAGATCTGGGCTTCGGATCAATATGGTAAGGTCAGTGTGGCTGATGATGATTTCGCTGCCATGGCCGAGAAGATATTAGGTGGAACCATAGATGAACAGGACGAATAATGGGCTATCACAGGCCGGCTTTATTGCATGAAAGCATTGACGGACTAAATATAAAACCAAAGGGCAGTTATGTGGACCTGACCTTTGGTGGCGGGGGTCACGCTCTCGAAGTTCTAAAAAAGTTGGGTAAAAATGGCAGGCTTGTCGTGTTTGACCAGGATCAGGATGCTCTGGCCAATGTTCCGAAGGATGATCGACTTATCGTGGTAGGGGCCAACTTCAGATATCTGAAGCATTTTCTGAGGTACCATGCCATCGAGAAAGTAGATGGAATTCTGGCTGATCTGGGTGTCTCCTCTCATCAAATCGACCAACCTGACCGGGGGTTTACCTTCAAAGCAGATGCGGCCCTGGATATGCGGATGGATGTCCGCAGCAAACGGACCGCATCGCAGCTTTTAAAAGAGGCTTCCGGGGAAGAGCTGGTCAGAATCTTTAAATCATACGGAGAACTTGGAAATGCTTCCGCCCTCTCAGCAGCCATCCTGGCAGCCAGGGAGAAAACCGGCATTCATACGTCAGGGGATCTTGAAAAGGTACTGATGCCGTTCATCCCCAGGCAGCAGCCCAGTAAGTTCCTGGCCAAAGTCTACCAGGCACTCCGGATCGAAGTGAACCGGGAGATGGAAGCCCTGGGGGAAATGCTGGTACAGACCGCAGCATGCCTGAATCCCGGCGGAAGGCTGGTGGTGATCACCTACCACTCTTTAGAGGACCGGCTCGTAAAGAATTTTATGCGTTCCGGAAATCTGGAAGGTGAGATCGAGAAGGATTTCTACGGCAATATCCGGTCCCCCTGGAAGCTGGTGAACCGGAGCGTAATCACCCCTTCCAAAGAGGAGATCAGGGAGAATAAAAGGGTCCGCAGTGCAAAACTGAGAATCGCCGAACGAACTGAAATATGCGAAGAGACAAGAGGAACATAGAATTTGACCAGTCCATCGAGGAGAAGAGTTTTTCCCTTCGGGATCTCCTGGATGGAAATGTGCTGACCCGCAAAGCAGTCATCAAGCAGTCGCGTTTTATCCTGCTTCTGGTCGGAATCGCATTTTTCTCCATTGCCAACCGCAACCATGCGGAAAAGACGGTGATCCACCTGAACCGGTTGCAAAGCGATGTCAAGGAGCTGCGCTCCAGGTACATCTCCACCTCTTCGGAACTGGTCCGGATCAGCCGGCAGACGGAGGTCATGCACCTGGTCAACCGTTACGATCTGGGATTGGAAGAAAGTCTGGAACCCCCCAAAAAACTGATTCAAAACCAGGAGTAGCATGTCTTTAAAGCGAGATATACTGGTTCGTACTTCCCTGGTTTACCTGGGTGTCCTGCTTATCGGACTGCTCATCCTGGGAAAAACACTGCATCTGCAGCTGTTTGAAAAGGAAAGGTGGGCCCAGGAGGAGAACAGCACCATCCAGCATACAGTGATAGAGCCCAACCGCGGTAACATCTACTCTTCCGATGGCAGGCTCCTGGCCGTATCGATACCCTATTACGAGATACACATGGATTTCCGCTCGGAATCCTTTACCCGTGAGATCTTTGATGCCGGGGTGGACGAACTGTCAAAATCACTTTCCAACCTGTTCCAGGACCGACACTGGACCACTTACAAACGTGAGCTGGTAAGAGCCCGCGAGGAGGGGAAGCGGTACTTCCTGGTGAAACGCAATGTAACCTACACCCAGCTTCAAAAAGTGAAGGAGTTCCCCATATTCAGGCTGGGGAGATACAAGGGAGGCGTACAGTATGTCCAGCAGAACAAAAGGGAGAGGCCCTATGGCCAGCTGGCCTATCGTACGGTGGGTTATCCCTTTAATGATACAAGAAGTGTGGTGGGACTCGAGGGGGCCTACGACGATGAGTTGAAAGGTGTGGAAGGCTACCGCCTGATGCGGAAGATACGGGGAGATGACTGGATGCCCATCAATGATGCCAACGAGATAGAACCGGAAGAAGGCCAGGATGTGGTTACCACCCTGGACCTGGACCTGCAGGATGTGGCGGAGAATGCCCTGTATGCGATGTTGCAGAAGCATGAGGCCGATCACGGCACGGTGGTCCTGATGGAAGTAAGGACCGGGAAAGTCAGGGCCATAGCCAACCTGACCAGGAGAGAGGACGGGAGCTACCGTGAAGATTATAATTATGCTGTCGGGGAGTCTATTGAGCCGGGCTCCACTTTCAAGCTTGCTACTGTGATGGCCCTGCTGGAAGATGGACTGGTGCAACCCAGCGATATGGTGGACATAGGGAACGGGGAGACCACCTACTTCGATCACGAGGTCATAGACAGTCAACACGGGGTTTCCGGCGAGATTACCGTTCAGCGTGCTTTTGAAGTGTCATCCAATGTGGGGATCACTAAAATTACCTATGAAAACTATAAAAAGAATCCCGAGCAGTTCATAAACCGACTTTATGAAATGGGGCTCAACCGGAAGCTGGGAGTTGAGATCAAGGGAGAGGGCGAACCGGATATCAAATATCCCGATAGTGAATACTGGTCGGGAATCTCCCTCCCCATGATGTCCATGGGCTACGAGATTCGCATGACCCCCCTGCAGATCCTGGCCTTTTACAATGCGGTGGCCAATGACGGGAAAATGATAAAACCGATTTTCCTTGAGGAGATCCGGTCCCATGGAAAAGTGACAAAACGCGGGGAGACCGAAGTATTAAACAACCATATCTGTTCCAGGGAGACCCTGGTCCAGGTAAAGCAAATGCTGGAAGGTGTTGTGGAAAACGGAACCGCGAAGAACCTGAACAACACCCACTACAGGATTGCCGGAAAAACCGGGACCGCTCAGCTGCTCAGTGAAGGAAGCTATTCCAATTCCCGGCACCAGGCCTCCTTCGTGGGCTACTTCCCGGCAGATCAACCCAGGTATTCATGTATCGTGGTGGTCAACGCCCCCTCCAAGGAGATCTATTACGGAAACGTGGTTGCAGGTCCCATTTTCAGGGGTATCACCGACCGCATCTATGTCCGGGAATACGAGCTGCAGGAGCATGAAACCCTCCTTACAGCAAAGGATGGTCAGGCTCCTTACTCCAAAAGCGGAAGCAGCGATGCCCTGAAAGCTGCCATGGATTATCTGCATCTCCCCCTGAAGCAGGAAGGGGAGGATCCGGACTGGATTTCCACCAAAAGCACCCAGGAGGGGGTGGAATCCTATTCCAGGACCATTCCCGCCCAGTTGGTTCCCAATGTAGTGGATATGGGTTTGAAAGATGCCGTGTTCCTCCTGGAAAGCAGGGGACTGAAGGTGGTTGCCTCGGGAAGGGGAACGGTACGCGGACAGTCCCAGCGGCCGGGCAGCGTGATACAGAAGGGGAGCGTGGTTGTACTGGAAATGAGTATTGAAGAAGGATAATTGAGATTGAAAGAGCTTATACACGATTTGGAGCCGGTCTCCGTCACCGGTGACCGGAATCCGGATATCGGGGCCATCACCTTTGATTCCAGGGAGGTCCGGGAGGGAAGTCTGTTTGTGGCCATCCGGGGCAGCCTGGCCGACGGACACCATTACATTGGCAGTGCCATGGAGTCCGGAGCTGTGGCTGTGGTCTGTGATCGGATGGAAGTGCCCGGACAAAGCGGTATCCCTGTGATCTGTGTCAAAGACAGCCGGATCGCACTGGCTCAGATGGCATCCACCTGGTACGGGAACCCTTCGGCCGAATTGAGCCTGGTCGGGGTTACGGGGACAAACGGGA
>CAYRLP010000200.1:0-5686 GCA_964424935.1 uncultured Bacteroides sp. | reverse complement strand
CTCCCGATGCGGGTATGTCTATGGTAGCAAAAGTACCATGAACCACCACGCCCCATTTTCCGGAACTGTTCTTCCCCCGGAAATATATTTGATGCATGCCCGGATCCAGGGTTGCCAGATCAGCAGTGATCGTAAAACTCAGATCGGTTCCCGGGCTGCTTACCGGAATTGAAGTTGCGTTTCCAAAGCCCGGATCAGTGTCGATGAAATATTCCATCTCCTGGATATCAGTTGCACCTGCCGAGGGCATCTCTACCATGAAGAAGGTGGTGAAGACCGCCGGCCCCCATTTATCGGAATCATCCTTTGCCCTGAGAAAGCTCTGATGAATGCCAGGGTCCAGGGCCTGCAATGCAGCAGAAAAATTAAGGGTCAGGTCTGTGCCCTGAGCCGATACCGGGATGGATATGGCATCTCCGAATCCAGGATCGTTATCAATAAAATATTCGGCATAAGTGATATCCTGGGCTAACAGGGCAAGCGGAAAGAGAAATGCTGTGATGAAGGGTATGATCTTTTTCATCTCCTTTTATTTTTTACGTTAGTTGTCTCCGCTTTTCACCTTGATTGTTACCTCCAATCCCGATTCTGAAGTGGCTGTTGACTGGACACTGGCTTCATAAATATGGGGCAGGTTTGGAATTCCGGAGAGGATGTATGGTGCCAGTCCTCCAAAAATGCCACAGTCTACTCCGCTGACGCCTGCCCCCAGGGCCGGTGAACCTGCCATAAGTGCCCACTTGCCGTCCGTGCTCATGTCCAGCTGCCCGTCAAAGTCTGCAAAAACAGTTGTCATATCAACATTATACTGGTTCCCATTTGCATCAGTGCCATCCGTTGCCAGGATGTTGTTGTTAATGCTGTTGCCAGTATTGAGCCTGATTGTAGCAGCATCACCACTCACGATATTGTTCTGGATATTTGCATTGTAACAGTCGACAGGAAAAGCATAACTCGTAGATGTAAAAATATTATTTGAAACAACCAGCGGTCCGCTTGTGCCCTGGGTCCAAATTTGTCCTCTGATAATGTTGTTACTAATAACCGAATTGGTCAGAGCTCCCCCGCCTATTGCCTGGATGTTGCTGTGAACATAATTCTGAGCTACCAGAATATTGTCACAGGTCGCATTGCATACTACAAACTCGAGGTAGTTCCTGATCACCGTAATATCGTCTGCATTGATGTTCACATTGTAATATATTATGTTACACCCCATAATGGAGCTTCCCTCGGACCCTGCATCGAAGGTGAGTGCGCTGTTAAACTGTGCCTCCAGCATGTTGGCCTGTGTTTTGGGATTTTCATTCAAAAAATATCCGGGCCCCACAATGGTCAGCGCCTTATCGATGGTGGCCCCGGCATATTCGGTGGTTGATCCTTCCATGTAAATGGTATCTCCACCGGTTGCTGCATCTACAGCTGCCTGAAGTGTGGTATAGTCGACATTGAATCCGGGGTTGTTATTGACCCGAAGCAGGTGCTGGGCCCCCAGAAAATGGCATAGTGATCCCATGATCACCATGGAGAATAAAAGTTTTTTCATCGTATTCTTCTTGTTTTTAATAAGTCGGTTCAAATAAACTCAGTGATAAAACTGAGTAAGGAAGAGCATCATCTGCCTTTGGAATTAAGTCGGGGTAGCGAAAGCAAATGAACTTATGCTGTTCACGTATACGTTCAAGATACGGCAGATAATCTTCAAATCAAAAAGGTCTTTAATTCGGTCATTGACTGTGGGGTATATATTCACTATCTTGGGGGATGTATATGCTTCCATTAAAGCATTGATATTCAATATATGTCAGGTGAATGACGCAAGAATGACGTGTAAAATTCACTCCTTTGTCGGTCTCTGTTTTTAAGTTAAATCCTAAAATTACCTGAGAATTAAAATGAAAATGAAACAGCCTGATCTGGGCAAAAAGATCGCTGAACTGCGAAAAGCAAAAGGTTACACCCAGGAGGAGCTCGTAGAAAGATGCAATCTGAGCGTGCGGACCCTTCAACGGATCGAATCGGGGGAGGTGGTTCCCAGAAGTCACACCATCAGGGTGATTTTTGAAGCGCTGGATTACAGGGTCTATGACCAGGCAAACAACCGGCTCAGGCTGCTTGTGAAGCAGGCAGGGGGACTTTTTAACTTAAAAACCAACACCATGAAAAAACTATCGGTATTAACGCTGATCTTTGCGGCAGCCACCTTTGTCCTGCTGGCCATATGCATCGACGGAAATGCCCAGTCGGAAAGGAAGGTCAGGAAGATTATTGATGAAAACAACAGAAATCTGTTACGCTGGTTTAATGCGGGAGAGGTGGATTCTCTGATGACCCTTTACCGGGATGATGCCTGCATTTTGGGTCAGGGGTGCGGAAAGGAAGTGATCAGAGAATTCTATCAGTTCCAGACGACCATTGTCAAGTTTGAAGAGCTCGGGGCAGTTTCGGTCAGTGTGGCGGATTCCATTGCTGTGGAACGGGGCCGCTGGACGGCTACCATCAACTCGGGGATCCGCGTCAAGGGTGCCTATCTGACTGAATGGCGGCGGAAGGGTAAAACCTGGCAGATTGTGAATGATATTTCCACCACGGAATAAAATCTGAATCAAGGGCAATTTCAGGTCATCGCGATCAGGGACCCGGTGATGTAGGCCACCACCCACCAGATATAGGCGTACCTGGAATAAAGATGCACGCTTTTCGGGACTTCCCCGTTCAGTCCTGTCTTCTTATAGGTCCGCCAGATACGGGTCAGTTCGATCAACATGACCAGCAGCGCAGAATAGCCGATAAATCCGTGTACCGTAAAGGGGGAGTTCCTGGATCCCAGGATCATGAAGACGGTGGCCGTGACATCCAGGGTCACCCCGATGGTAATGAAAATCAGGACCCTGGGGATCAGAGTTTTCTTCACCTGTTCCGAGATAATCCCGATGCTGTAGGAAATCAGGGCTAGGGTTACGATGCTGGCACCTATGGTGGAAAGCGTATTCATGGCGTAAAATTCGCGGCAAGATAAAAAATAATCACAACCTAGTGCCCTTGCGGGGACCTGTGCCGTGGTTAATTACATGAAAAGTAGTATTTTGAGTGAAATATTGATACATTTCACAGGCAGGGTGAACATGGACGAAGCAAGCATGAACAAGGGCAAAGCCAGCCGGACCATGGACAAGAAAAGGGCCGGATACCTGGAGGGAACCATCTCCATTTTTCTGAATATTGCCCTGTTTTCCCTGAAATATTGGGCGGGGATCGTTTCCGGATCCATTGCACTGATGGCCGATGCATGGCACACGCTGTCGGATTCCATAAGCTCCGTGGTGGTGATTGTGGGTGCGAAACTGGCTTCAAAAAAGCCCGACAAGGAACATCCCTTCGGACACGGACGTTGGGAGCTGGTTTCATCCATCATGATTGCCATGATGCTGGTTTTAATCGCTGCCGGATTTATCAGGGATTCGGTTACGGCGTTGAAAACAAGGGAGTCGGCAAACTTCGGCACCCTGGCCATCGTAGTGACGGTGGTTTCAGTGGTGGTGAAAGAGCTGATGGCGCAGTATGCATTTTACCTGGGCAGAAAATCAGGCAGCTCCACGGTGCGGGCCGATGGCTGGCATCATCGCACCGATGCACTCTCCAGCCTGGTCATCCTGATCGGTATTCTGTTCAGGGACCGGTTCTGGTGGGTTGACGGGGTCCTTGGCATCGTTGTATCCCTGATGCTGATCTATGCGGCCTATGAGATCATGATGGATTCCGTGAACAAGATCCTGGGGGAGGAACCCGGCGAGGAACTCATACAGGAAGTGCAATCGCTGATACGGACTCTGTATGATTATGACCTGCGTCCCCATCATTTTCACATTCATAACTATATCACCAACAAAGAACTGACCTTTCACATAAAAATTGAGAACCGTCTGACAGTGGAGGAAGGGCATGTCATCGCCACGGCCATTGAAGACCTGATCTATGAAAAGTTGTCCATACGCTCGACCATTCACCTGGAACCCATCGATTTTACCCATACCCATGATTAGTCCTTCCGGTGGAGCCGAATCCACCGAACCTGTGATAATTCCGTGATACTTAATTTGTAACTTGCGCCAAAATTGCCCGACATGAGTAAGATTCTGATCATAGAGGATGACCGTGATATTGCGGAACTGATATCGATCCACATGAACGATAATGGTCATGAAGCCGAGCAGGTAAACGACGGACGGGAAGGTTTCATCAAGGCCATGGACCAGGTTCACGACCTGATCATCCTCGATCTGAAACTGCCGGGCATGGACGGCCTCGAGATCTGCCAGAAGCTTCGTATGGAGAAAGTGGATACTCCCATTATCATGCTAACCTCCAAATCAGAGGAGATCGACAAAGTACTGGGGCTGGAGATCGGTGCCGATGACTACATGACCAAACCTTTCAGCATACGGGAACTCGTAGCACGAGTGAAATCGGTACTGCGGCGGGGACGAAGCCCGGGCGATCCAGCGGCCTCCGCCGGAAAGGTGATCGAATTCGATAATTTTTACCTGGAAGTCTCCAGGCGTATTGTCAAGTCCTACGGAGAGCAGAGGGAGCTTTCTCCCAAGGAATTCGACATGCTGGTGCTCCTGGCTTCCAATCCTGGGAAGACCTATTCCCGTTCCGACCTGCTCAACCAGGTATGGGGGGTCGATTTTGAAGGTTTTGAACATACGGTGAATTCACACATCAACCGGCTCCGTTCCAAGATTGAAAAGAATATGAACGAACCGGAATTCATCCTTACCACCTGGGGGGTTGGTTATAAATTTAAAGACCATAGATGATGACAAAGCAGGGTAAAAATTCTTTCAGCAGGCTGTATATACGGATTTCCGCACTTTTTATACTTATTCTCTTCGTCTTTGCGGCGATTACCCTTTATATATCCGTCCAGGCAGCCAATCATTATTCCCAGGAGGTCAACCAGAATATGAACCACGACCTGGCCGCACACGTGGCGGGCATGATGGAAACATTTATCCAGAACGGAACTCTCAATGAGGAGGGACTGCAGGACCTGGTGCACTCCCTGATGGTGATCAATCCGAGCATTGAGGTCTACCTCCTGGATACGCAGGGAAGGATCCTCAGCTACGTGGCGCCTGAAAAGGTAGTGAAGCTGGACCGGGTATCGCTTGAACCGATTCATGGATTTCTGAGTAAAACATCCACCAGGGCCATCTACGGGGACGATCCCAGGAACCCGGGGGAGCAGAAGATATTCTCCGCTGCCGAACTGATCCAGGACAACCGGCTCACCGGTTATATCTATATTGTACTGGCCAGCCAGGAATATGCTTCCGCGGCCAACCTGGTGCGGGGCAGTTTTATCATGGGGCTTTCCATCCGGACGATCCTGACCATTCTAATTGGTTCGGCACTGATTGGATTGCTGGCACTCTGGTTCATTGTAAAGAAGCTGAACCGGATTATACGTGGTATCCGGAAATTTGAAGCAGGTGATCTGAAGACCCGGATTGAAGTTACAAGCGGGGATGACCTGGACCGGATCGGAACGGTTTTCAATTCCATGGCCGATACCATCGAACAGAATATCGAAGAGCTTCAGGGAATAGAAAACCTGAGGAAGGAGCTGATCAGCAATATCTCCCACGATCTACGGACCCCCATTTCATCTATCCAGGGA